>JADHWM010000078.1 GCA_016783485.1 Candidatus Bathyarchaeota archaeon | reverse complement strand
CAGCTCACCGCCACGATCATGAACCTTTTCATCGGCTACATACACAAGAACAGGATAGTCATAGAGCTGGTCGCACATCGAGTGAACGACCATCTGGCTGCAACTCTGATGTGCGCGCCATACCTCGATGTCGTGGATCTAGCGGCCCCAGACGAAAAACCCGAGGAAAAAGAGAGATGTGAGAGGCTGGCTAATAGGTTCTACGACCGAATCCAGGGGAAATTTGGAAAAAATCCGTGATGCAATCAATTGCTATCGAGCTTACGCATTGATTCAGTTTGCATTCGTGATCTCGCGCGCGATAGGTTTAAGAAACCATAGATTGGTCCCATCAAGATGAAATCATTGCGGCACTCCAGGGCATTGCTCAGCATCATCTTCGTCTCTTTCATGTACATCCTGGGATCCGCTGTGACCAAGGACTTGCGTCCCCTCTACTTCGTAGAGGTGGGGGCGGACCCGGTCCAGCTGGGGTTGCTGATGGCGGTGCCTGCAATCGTCTCCATATTCACCCGGGTGCCCTCGAGCGCCGTGTCTCGGAGGCTGGGGAGATGGCGGATGATGCTCTTCACCCTCATCCTCATGATCGGGTCCACGGCGTTATTCGCCTTCGTTCGAGACCCCGTCTGGTTCTTTCCGCTGGTCTCCCTGGGGGCGTTTTCCTGGGCTGCCTTCAGCCCCCTGGCGGTGGAGCTTGTCCTCGACCAGTCGAGTCCCAGCACCAGGGGGGGCACCATGGGGCTCTACTTCACATCGATCGGGGCCGCGATGTTCGTGGGCCCCCTCATCAGCAGCGTGTTGACGGTCATTATGGATTTGCGTCAGCTTTTCCTGATCGCGACCGTGATCCCCGTGGCGTCCCTCGTGGTCTTTCTCAGGGTGATCAAGCCCGGGGAGATGAGGGAGAATCAGGGAGAGGGGGGAACCGACGGCGGTTTGGGCGGGGGAAGCATCATGAGAATATTCAAGGTGAGGAACTTTGCATCCCTCTCAGTGGCGAGGATCGCATTCGCGTTCTCCATGGGGGTCTTCTCCACCGTATTCCCGGTCTATGCCGCGGATAGCCTGGGGTTGACGCCCTCACTGATCTCCCTCCTCTTCACATTCAGGGGAGTCACAAACGTGCTGATGCGGACGCCGGCGGGGAGGCTCTCGGACAGGATAGGCCGCAGGAGACCTTTCATTTTCGCCCTCGCCCTGGCCGTGGCCGCATACGCATTACTGGGGACTGTGGATAGTTTTGGGCCCCTGATCGTGGCGATGTCGCTCTTCGGGATATCCTGGGGGATGCGGATAGCGCCGTCCATGGCCCTGGTGAGCGACAGCGTCCTGGATGTGGACAGGCCTCTCGCCCTGGTCTTGTTCATGACGATGTTCGATATCGGATCCGCGATGGGAGCCCTCCTGGCTGGGTTCAGCAGCGCAATTTTTTCTCAGCAGACCCTGTTGCTGATATGCGCCCCGATACTCTTGGTGTCCTTGCTGGTGTTCGTCTTTTTCTCGAAGGAAGTAGATCACGCCTGAAGTTTGTATGATTCGAGAACGGTGGACTAGAACGATAATCGTTTGGTATAGGATTCGTCCGAGGGCGGGGGGAGAGATCCGAACGTTTGGAGACTGCGTATGTATACCATGAAGAATAAAATCAGGACACTTTAGCATAAGCCTGATTTTTAGGATAATGTGTGATAAAAAATTTATAGATTGACGCGAGGGCAGATTATTCGAAGGTTGAGGCCATTTTGTGCGATTACGTGGTTTCCTCGCGGATATTCAAGAGATTTCTCGTCAGGACGCGGCGGATACGACTGAAATTCCCCGTTGATCCCCAGCAGTATCGCGAGCAGGCGATTGTGCAATTGACGGAACTCGCCAACGTAGCTCATAATCGAGCGACTTCGAAGTACCTGCCCACGGCGGATCGTCAAAAGTGGTCTAGAATCGCCACCTATGTCCACAAGGCCGCTAACTCGATCCTGAAAGACTACGACGGCTACGCCATCAACGAGAAGCTGGAGGAGCTGACCGGTCGTGTCGAGGAGCTTATGGAGGAAGCTGAAAAGCCTGGAGAATAGGATAAACGGGTTCTCTGTGAAGCCTCCCCCGCTCCCGGGAGAGCCTCAGTCATTCTCCGAGGAACTCCTTAGATTCAGGCCTACAAGCTACAAGAGGAAGCGCCTAGAGTCAGACTCCAAGCGCATCGTCGTCAGGTGGGCCCGTCAGAGCGGGAAGACCACCGCCCTCGCGACGCTGAGCATCATCAGGGCGGTTACAATCCCGAGATCGACGGTGCTGATAATATCTCCGGGGCTCCGGCAGTCGATGATCCTGGGGACCGTATCCGGAATCTCCTGGAGAACTTGCTTGCCAAGTGCTGCAGCGAGACCCTGGACTATTACCCCTTCGACTCCCGGAAGCGGGGCCGCTTCTACGCGGGGATCGACCTCGCCGAGAGGGTGGACCACAGCGTCATAGCGGTCCTGGAGCGGACCGAGATCCTGCGGCTGGTCCACATGCACCGCTTCAAGAAGGGGACGAGCATAGCCTCCGTGATCGGCTACGCGAAGCTCCTCTCGGAACGCTGGGACAGGATCCACGCCACCTACGTGGACAGCACCAAGCACGGGGACTATATCATCGAGAACATGAGGGAGGCCGGGGTGGCCAACCCGAAGGGCGTCTTCTTTACCGCCATGAGCAAGCAGGAGATGGCCCAGATCCTCAGACAGCGCATGACCCAAGGACAGCTCCAGATACCCTACGACCGGGACCTCCTCGACGAGCTGAACACTGAGAATTATCAGCTCACCAAGACGGGCCGCATAACCTACAGCCACCCCGAGGGCACCCACGACGACCGATTCTGGGCCCTCGCCCTAGCCGCCTACGCCGCAGAACAGACACTACCCCCACCAAGCAGACCTATTGCGCGCGGGCGCGGCGCCCAGTAATCTACGAACCACGCAACCTTCCCCCATCTTTTTCTAATAACCATCAAGATGCCGACTTCACACAGATGAAATGCGGGCTGTGAAGACTAGCGCGTGCACTATTTTGGTAATTGATCCCATGACACCAGCGAACGACGCGACTTCGCATACGCGAGAAAGTCACTAAATAGGGGGAATGAAACTCCCGCGCTAGGACGATATGACTTGCGCGGGATCATTAAGAGGTATTCTTTGGGGGCCCAACGATTAAATCCCCGTGAAGCCATCGATAGTTCGGGGATTATTTTGAGCGATCTGGAGGAGCAGTTGATCGTTGGGTTTGGGGACATCGTCGATAGGCTGGTGGCGACACCCTTCGGAACCGCCGCGGTCCTGAGAAAGGGGAAGGGTGGCCCCGCCAAGCTGAGGTACACATGGATGAGGGTCTACGACGACGCCCGCAAGTTCTACGGGAGACCCCTGACGTTACTGGCGGCCGAGAGTCTCATTGATAGGGTCAGCAGGGGGGATTATGTTCTCATAGTTACCAACAGCCACGAGATGGACGGTCCGCCCGGGGCTGCGGCCATGGCCCGGAGCCTGGTGGTGGGCCTCGGAGCGATCCCCGTGATCGTCACAGATTACGTGGAGGGGACAAAGTTCGAGAAGGCGGTGCCCCAGTCATGCATCGGGGCCCAGCTGATACCGGTCTCGGATCCCGAGGAGTTGAGGGGCAGCATCTGGACGCCTTACACGGTGCTCGTGCACAGGTGGCCTGAGATGACCGTGGCGGAGGCCGAGGAGGCTGCCGGGAGACTGATGGATGACTACGCCCCCAAGGCGGTAATCACCGTGGAGGCGGTCTCATGCAACAAGGCGGGTATAAACCACGGGGCCCTTGGGGGGCCGAGGAACAGCGGCGACCCGGAGGAGCCCTTCGTCAGGTTCAACGAGATCATATTCGCGGCTAAGGAGCGAGGCGTCCTGACCATCGCGACGGGGGACAACGGGAACGAGTGCGGGTTCGCCACGATAGAGGGCATACTCAAGGAACATCACGAATTCTGCAATGACTGCGGCTGCCCCTGCGGCGAGGGCATCATATCCGCCGCCGGTGCCGACATCGTCATCCCGGCGAACTCTAGCAACTGGGCTTGCTACGGGATCGGCGCCTGCCTCGCACGGCTGCTGGAGCGGCCCGAAGTGCTCCACGACGAGTACACCCACAACAGGATCCTGCTGAACTGTGCGAACGTAGGGATCCCGGATGGGGCGACGGCGATGTGCACCCCCACGACGGACGGCGCCTCCCACAAGGCCTGCGTCTCCCTGGTGGGGATGCTGGGAGAGACCGTCAGGATGAGCATGGTGGAGCTGGTCCGGGAGTCCCGCTGAGACAGGCGAAAAGAAAGCCAGCTATCCCCTTTTATTGATGCGCGAGCGAACAAGGGAAAAATACGTGGGGGCTGAGGCCTCTCACTGAGCGATGGATAAGACCAAGATTCCAAAGGAACGGTGATCTATACTCCTTTCTCACACGTACGTCTGATAATTCTTCACTCGGGACAGACTTGACGACATGCTTCGTCCATCAATGATGAAT
Source organism: Candidatus Bathyarchaeota archaeon (assembly GCA_016783485.1). GTDB lineage: Archaea > Thermoproteota > Bathyarchaeia > TCS64 > TCS64. Next base: position 4,909 of record JADHWM010000078.1, on the reverse strand, counting down.
ACCGTACATTCACGTCTTTTCAAAGTGAATATCGTCAAGCATCTAAATTTTTTATCGATATAGGTCTTAAATTCCAAACCGAGAATAGGAGGACTGATACCTTTCAACAGTTGATCTTGAAAAATGAGGAAGAAAGTCAGCATTTTCAATGAGGTCCTGGGGCCTGTCATGCACGGGCCTTCAAGTTCCCACACGGCGGCGTCATATTTCATCAGCAGAATGATCAGGAATCTGCTCGACGACGAGCCGGAGACCGTCTCCATCGCCTTCGCAGAGGGGGGATCCTACGCAGAGGTCTATAGCCAGCAGGGCGGCGACCTGGGCTTCGCCACCGGGTTAATGGGGTGGCCGATTACCGACGAACGATTCTTCGACTCGCTCGAACAAGCCCAGGACTCTGGGCTATCGATCACTTTCACCGTGAGGGTGTTGGAGGGGGACGATCACCCGAACGCCATCGAGATCCATGGCGCCTCGAAAGGGGGTCGGGAGATCCATGTGAACGCGAAGTCGATAGGAGGGGGCGCGGTGGAGCTGCGGCGTTTGAACGACTGGGAGGTTCACATCACGGGAGACGCCTACGACTATATCGTGGATGCCGAGAGCCACGTTGCGAGCGAGATTGCGAGGATACTCGCCCACGACGACCAGGTTCTGAGGGGGCCCTCAATCGAGGAACGCGATGGCGGCGCCCTCGTTGCCGTTCAACGATTGAAGCCACTCGATGAAGCTGCATTTAACAAGATCAACAGCGCCAAGGGAGTGAGGTCGATCTGGAAGACGAGGCCCACCAGGTTCCCCAAGCCCGGTGAACCCCTATTCCATAGCGGGGCAGGGTTGGTCGAATACGCCGAGAAGAAGGGGTGCACCCTGGGGGACGCGGCCCTCGACTACGAGGCAGCCCTCCTGGAGATCCCACGGAGAGAGGCTGTCGACGAGATGTGGCGGCGATACGAGATCATGGCCCATGCCGTGGAGCAGGGTCTCAAAGGTGAGATCCGGGGGATGCAGCTTCTGGAGCCCAGCGCCCAGAAGATCTACGAGCGAGAAGATAGGGGGGACCTGGCCATCGGGGGGCTGCACACGAAGGCTGCGGCGAGGGCGCTGGCGGCGATGCACGTCAACAGCAGCATGGGGGTCGTCTGCGCGGCGCCCACAGGTGGAGCCGCCGGCACCATACCCGGAGTCATCACGACCCTGGTCGAGGAGAAAGGCCTGGATAAGATCCAGACCGTGAAGGCCCTCTTCGCCGCGGGAGCCGTTGGGCTGGTGCTTGCGACGAGGGGGACTTTCGCCGCGGAGGTCGCGGGGTGCCAGGTGGAGATCGGGGCCGCAGGGGCCATGTCCTCGGCCGCGGTTGTTGAGGCGGCTGGGGGGTCGGTTCGGCAGGCGTTGGACGCTGCTGCCATCTCGTTCCAGAACACCATGGGCTCCCCCTGTGATCTGGTTCAGGGGATAGTGGAGATCCCTTGTCACACCCGGAACGCAGTCGCTGCCTCGTCCGCCTTCGTCTGCGCCGACCTCATCCTTGGAGGATACAGCAATCCCGTTCCCTTGGACGAGACCATAGACGCCGTGATGGAGGTGGGAAGGATGCTCCCCCGGGAGCTCCGGTGCACCGCCCTCGGGGGGCTTGCGACGGCGCCATCGGCCCTAGCGTTGAAACGGCTCAGATAGATCGGTGATCGGCCTAACATTCTATCTAGTCCACTGATTTTCGTGGACAAGAGAAAGGATAAGAGTTTACTTGGGAAAGTCGGCGGGGATGTACTTGGCGATCTTCTCGTTGTCGAGCTCCCAGCCTATCCCAGGCTTCGTGGGGACGTCGATCCAGCCGTCCTTGAGCTCCAGAGGCTCCTTGAGGAGGAGGTCGTGGAGCATTATCTCGGTGAACTCCACGATGGGCTGAGCGTTCTTCAGCGCGGCCCCCAGGATCACCTTCGCGGCCACCCTGAGGCCCAGGCCGTACTCGGTCCCGATCACGACCTCCTTGCCAGCCGCCTCGGTCACCGTGGCCCACTTCTTGACGCCCAGAATCCCCCCGGCCTTGGAGCACTTGGGGTTGATGATGTCCGCGGCCTCCCGCTTCAGGATCTCGAAGACCTGGTAGAGGCTGTAGGCGCTCTCGTCGGCCTCGACGGGGATGTCCACGGCCTTCACGACCCGGGCCATGCCGGCGAGGTCGTATGCGGGGGTCGGTTGCTCGATTAGCTCCAGGCCCACGTCGTACTTGTTGGCGAGGTTGCAGAGTCTGATGGCCTGCTGCACCGTGTAGGCCCCGTTGACGTCGGCCCTGAGGCTGATGTCGTCGCCGAGGGCGTCCCTGATGGCCCTGAGGCACTCGGCGTCGCGCTCGTAGTCCGAGCCGATCTTGGCCTTGATGCCCCGTATCCCCTGCTCGTAGTACTCGACGCTATGCTCCGCCATCTTCTCTGGGGTGTTCCTGGGGACCTCGATGGATGCGAGGACCCTGTCTCTGTAGACCCCGCCCAGGAGTGTGGTCACGTTGACGTTCAGCGCCTTGCCGACGAGGTCGTAGAGGGCCAGATCGATGGCCGACGCGGAGCCTCTGTTGGCTCCCCTCGACGTCCTCCACCTGATGAGGTCGAGGGAGCGCTCCAGGTTGAAGGGGTCAAGGCCTATGAGGTTTGGGATGAACATCTTGTCTATGATGAACTTGACGGCCTCGAGGGGCTCCTTGGTGTCCGTCGGGGCCTCCCCGACTCCCGTGATCCCCTCGTCCGTGTGGATCTTCACTATGACGTAGTCCAGCAGTTTGTGGCCGTTTGCGTCCCTTTTGACCTTCTGGATCAGGGGCTCACCCTTGTAGAACTTTGGGGCCGCGTTCTTCCCCCCGGTCTTGTCGTCCCCATCCTTGAAGAAGCCGATGGGCATCCTCACGGGGATGGTCTCGATCTCAGTGATCTTCACGATTTTTCCTCTCTACATTGTTACGCTTCGCACTTATTCAAGTCTCACCCATAGATGGATCCCCGCGAATACGAGGTGAGCGCTCCCCCGTCGACCTCCCGGTTCCGGTTCTTCCCGTCTTCTCTGGGTCCAGCTCATTCCGCTTCCCCTCCGCCATATACGCATCGGTGACGATGGCACGTTTGTGTGTACCGAGAGACCGGATGCGATAATCGTACCCAAAAATATTAATTCGTAGCCCAGAATGTTTTCTCGGTCTATTATGAAAAAATTCGAGGGAACATTCGTCGTCTCCGTCACACCTATGACCATGGATGAAGAGCTGGACATTGAGTCGTTCAAGGACAACCTCGATTACTATATCGAGAACGGCGTCCACGGAATCGCCATTAACGGGAGCACCGGTGAGTTCGCCACCCAGAGCCTCGATGAGTTGAAGCGCGTGATGGACGCCGCCGTAGAGATCGTGGACGGCCGTGTTCCCCTGATCAGCGGGACCGCAGCCTGCTCGACCCGCAGGGTCATCGAATTGACAATGTACGCCGAGGATGCCGGGGTCGACGGGGCGCTCATCGTCCCTCCGTTCTATTCGAAGATCGATGAGACGGAGCTCTACGAGCACTTCAGGGCGATCGACGAGGCCGTGAACATCCCCATAATGGTCTACAACAATCCCTGGACCAGCAAGATCGATATTCCCCCGGAGGGGCTCGCCAGGCTCGCTGAGCTGGACAACGTCCGGTACGTCAAGGAGAGCAGCGGAGACATCACAAGGATACCCAGGATACTGGACCTCACCGACGGGAAGATGGCTGTCTTCTGCGGCTCTGACAACCTCGCCCTGGAATCCTTCTTCATGGGCGCCACGGGCTTCATCTGCGTAGCCGCGAACATATTCCCCAAGCATATGAGCAAGCTGTACGAGTACGCTAACTTCGAGAGGGATTACGACAAGGCCAAGGCTCTGTACTCGAGGGTCCTCCCCCTCTGCAACTTCCTGGAGGGCTCGGGGAAGTTCACCCAGGCCGCCAAGTACGGCCTCGAATACTTGGGGAGGAAAGCGGGGCCGCCCCGGAAACCCTTCCTACCCCTGAGCGAGGAGCACAAACGCCAGGCAGAGAAGATCTTCGAGAGGATCCAATCGGTCCAGCCTTGACCCGGGCGCAGGCCCGTTTAATAATTGGGGTTAAAATGGTTTTTGTTCTTATTTTCTGATTTTAGGCAGTTCTGGGACGCGCGTATCACCGCTTATGACATGCAAATATACGCGTGTCATATGAACGACGACCACTTCTAGGCTCTCGCCCTCGCAGCCTACGCCGCAGAGCAACCTGTCGCCAGCAGACCCAAGGCAAAGTCTGCATAATGTTGTTGGAAAAATTGCCGTGTGCGCTTAAAACGCACGATCGTGAAAAGTGTCAATAGTAATCCCAGATAGTTACGCTGAACTTTGCCATCCATTTTGTTTGAACTTCAAGATAGTATTCTCCTGGCTCAGTAATTTGCATATCACCAGATAAGGCACTGTGCCCGGATGACCCTCGGACAGCCCATCGTGTTCCATTGGCATGTACTACTGAAATGAAACACCATGGATTAATCATAGCCGATTCTGCGTCCCATCTCAGTCTCAACTCCTTGCCTTGTATATCAAAGACTTCCGAAGTATAGGTGATCGGATCTGGGGCTGGCGTGTCTAGGAGTAGAGAAAGTTATTCAAATTCTTGAACCTGCCTCCGATCAATCGTCGTCAAGTCTATGATGTTTTAAGATTCCTTTAAGGGACAAATTTTAAAAATCTTTTTTTCCAGTTATATATTTCATCTCGTGGGCTTCTTGGCTTTCTCCTCTACGCGAATGTACATTTCCACGCCATCTATTTGGGTGTGCTACTAACCCTCGTCCCACATTTTACATAAAAAGTCGATATATGTAGAAAACTAGTTATTTTTTATTTAGCTATTCACAGCGAATTTAC
>JADHWM010000017.1 GCA_016783485.1 Candidatus Bathyarchaeota archaeon | reverse complement strand
CTCTGTTTTCACGGCTTCTAATCCCCCTCGGATAACCTTATAGCGCGAACCACCCCACAAATAAACATGTCCACATTCAGAACCTACATGCTCAAAAAAGCCTACGAAAACGTCAAGAAACACGGCGACAGACTCGCCCAGGTCGACTCCCTCATAGACTGGGAGGCCTTCAGACCCATAATAACCCCCATGTACCACAACAAAACCCCACGAGGAGGCAGACCAAACGTGGACCCGGTGGTGATGGTGAAGCTCCTCGTCCTCCAGCAGTGGTACGGCCTCAGCGACCCCGAGCTGGAGCGGCAGGTGGACGACCGACTGAGCTTCCAACGGTTCCTCGGGTATCCGGAGAAGGCTCCCGACTACTCGACGGTGTGGCAGTTCAGGGAACGCCTCGCCGAATCGGGCCGGGACAGGCTGGTGTGGGCTGAGCTGCAGAGGCAGCTGGACGAGAAGGGCCTCAGCGTCAAGAAGGGCGTTGTCCAGGACGCATCGTTCATCACCGCCGACCCGGGTCATGCCCCGGCGGATAAGCCGAGGGGTGGTGAGGCCCGGACAAGGAGGAGCAGGGATGGAGCGTGGGCTAAGAAGGGCGGCAAGTCCAGCTTCGGGTTCAAGCTGCACGCCAAGTCGGATGTCGACCTCGGCCTCATCCGGGATCTGGAGACGACTCCGGCGAATGTCCATGACAGCCGGGTGGACCTTTCGAGGGAGGGTGAGGTGGTCTACAGGGATAAGGGATACTTCGGCGTGGAGCCCCGGGGCTATGATGCGACGATGCGGCGTGGGGTGAGGGGTCATCCGCTGGGCATCCGGGACCGGCTCCGGAACAGGAGGATCAGCAGGAAGAGGTCTCCTGGGGAGCGTCCGTTCGCCGTGATCAAGCGTGTGTTCCATGCAGGTCACGTGATGGTGACGACTGTGCGGCGGGTTCATGTGAAGATGGTTTTCGCGTGTTTCTGCTTCAATCTGGTGCAGCTGGGCACTCTTGCGGCGAGATCGTAGCGTGGGCCCTCGTTCTTCTGCTGGGGGAGGGGTGAGAATGGGTAGGGATTGGTGGTTCGGGGTTGAAGATGGGGTTGTGTGGCTTCTGGGAGGATGGTTTCTGGGTGGGTGGCTCGTGGGTGGGGTAGAATTAGGGTGGAATCGGGAGCCGTTTATGCGGGGTTCAACTGAAAATCGAGCACTCTAGCTGAAAGCAAAGTTAATCAAAATCCTCTAGAGTAATCCTGTAACGAAAGTACCCAGGTTACTTTTTCTTGAGGGTTGTGATCGTATAATGTATGAGAAAAAGATTGAGAACCTTAGATGCGTCGAGGCGTTGATCAGGTCGCTTCGCCAAGATTTCGAGGGTAAAGAGAGGAAAATATTCGCGCTTTGGCGCACGTTGAGACTTGAGAATATGGAGTTGATCTAATTCCAATGGGTATTGAATATTGAATTGACTTCGAAGAAACGATTCATGTACGAATCTTGAGGGAGATGTTAGATGGATGACGAAAATACGTTATCCGATGAGTTCCGATCCTTTGTAGAAGTAAGGGATAAAAATATCTCGGTCTTGACCCGTCAGTTGCGACAGGCTATCACTAAGGTGAATTTCGATCTTGAACCCTTGGGTCTCGACCCGGCAAGTCCATGGGAGATTGCAGCTGCGGGCTTCGAAATACAATATTATGATGAGGAAGGTGAGTTCATTGTGACTCCAAATAGGGAGTAGAGGATTGCATCTTGCAGAATTAGATAAAATGAATTCTATAAGTTAATCATGGCCTCATGCGCGCGCATCAATCGTCTGCGCGAAAAACATCCAATGAGTATTAACCCGGGATTGTGATTGTGCACGTTGCAGGCACTAGGAAAAGTCAAGAATCTGATCGAACTGGGATTTGCGTGCCCGAATACGATCACGTCACCTAGTACTCCTGATTTTCGCACGTACGCTATATGGAGACTCATCAGTGGGGGGCTGTCATCCTCATGGGTGTAATCGAACCCTACCGCCATCGGAGACATTCCCAGCCTCTCTCCCAATCACACCAGAAAAATCATGCCCAGGAAAGGAGAACCCCCAGCACCCCCCATCCAACCCGCCAACAGACAAAACAACCCTCTACCCCCTCAAGCAAACCAGTCGCAAAACAGTAGCTGAACAGTACCAAACAACACCCAAAAGCAAACAGAAAACACCGCCAAAACCCCAATAAACCCCTAAAAAAACATGCAAAACCCCCGCAAAAAAACGGGGGGTGGGCTCCGCGTCCCGCCTACCGCCCCCAGACCTCCTCGAACACCCTGAGCCAGTTACCCCCCCAGATCTTCAATATCTCCCCATCAGAGTAACCCCGAGCCACCAGCCCCCTCGTGATATTCGGAAACGCACTCACCCTCTCCAACCCCACCGGGGGAGGAGGATACAGATCCAGCGGCCTATCGTACCCGTAGACATCCGGCCTGTCCCTGCGCCAGTACATCATCGTCTTGCTGCACCATCCCTCGTCCAACCCCTTCCAGTTGATGTCGGTACTCACCCCCACGTGATCCACACCCACCAGCCCCACCGCATGATCCACGTGATCCAGGAACATCCCCAAAGTCGACCGCACCTTCGACTGATCCAGCGAGAGCAACGGCGACCACGCACAGATGCCGATGACCCCCCCCTTCTCCGCCAGCGCCACGATCGTCTCATCAGTACAGTTCCTCGGGGACGGGCTCAACGCCCGGCAGCTCGAATGCGACACGATCACCGGGCCCCGTGAGTGCTCGATGGCGTCGTTCATCGTCCCATCGCTCCCATGGGACACGTCCACCACCGCACCTATCCGGTTCATCTCCTTCACCACCCCCCTCCCGAAGAGACTCAGCCCCGAGTCAATGGGCTCGCAGCACCCCGACCCCACCGAGGTCTGAGAGTTATATGTGAGCTGGATGACCTTCAACCCCAGCCCATGGAGCGCCCGCAGAAGCGCGAAGTTACTCTCGATGGGAGCCGCACAGGCCTGCATCTGAGGAATAAGGGCTATCCTCCCCTCCCCCTTAGCCCTCCTCACATCCTCGGCGTACTCCGCGAAGACGAACTTGTCTCCGTGTGCCTCGACGATCCGCTTCAGCCCATCCAACGCGAGCACCGCCTCCCTGAAGTTGAGAGGCGACACCTCTGGATACGGCGAAGAGTCCCCTCCCCCGCCCACATCCTGGAAACACGCGGTCACCCCGCCCTCCACGAACTCGGGGAAATACCTGTCCGGGTCGGCCGCCAGAACCCCCTGCAACGCGTCGATCACGACGGCCTCCTCGTGCAGCCGTAAGGCGTGCGACTCCTCGTCCCTCGTCAACTCGAAATCAGATATGCTAACCACCCACTATACGGTATCGCACCGGATTTCAATTAAAATCTGCTCATGACTGGTCCAAGAGCGCTGATCTGAGGAAGCCTCGGCCCCTGATCCCATCTACCCGCGGGACCACTACGAGACGAAAAAAGAGAAGACCCTTGGAGGGCTAGAGCCTCTTCCCGCAGCTCCCGCAGAATTTGTCGACAGCATCCAACGGGGAACCGCATTCCGTGCAGAACAGGCCTCTCTGGGCTGCCGGAGCGGGCTGGGGAGCCGGTTGAGGCGGAGGCGTGTACGCGGGCGGAGGCGGCTGATAGGCGGGCTGGGGCGGCGCATAGGGGGGCGCCGTCTGGGCGTCCCTCACCGCCCTGATGATCAGGTCGACCCACTCCTTCGCATTACGCATGCCCTTGAATGTGTACTCCTGCCCCGCAGTGACCTTGACGGTGGCCATCATCCCCTTGTCGACGGAGACGATGTCCCCCAGGGAGAGCTCCACCCTCTCCTTGTGAGCCCCTCCCAGCCCTTCGATGGGGTTCTGAAACCTGCCCGCCGCAAAGACCAGCCTCTGGTTCGTGAGTATCAGCTTGCCGTTCACCGTGCTGAACGCGCTCTTGCTCCACGCCACGGGGAACATCCCCGAGTCCTTGATCAGGGCCTCCCCAGGCTGCAATCCTTCCATTTATGATCATACCTCTCTAGACTAACCTTCCCCGGAAGATCACTCACAGGGATTAATCTTAGAGGCGTTTATTAGGTTTCCTTCATTTTAGCTACCCCGAAAAAAGGGTGCATCAAAAGCTGACCCAGATCGAGGAGCCCACGACACATAGATCCCATCGATGTATCCCATATTTGCACTCAATCGAGCGCGCGAAAAAAATAACTGCGCGCGCCTAGGTTTGTTTGAGGTTCACGGCTATCTCTATGCTCGTCTCGATCATCTGCTTGGCTTCGTCTCCTCTCAGGATGTCTTTACCTGGGGGGGCGAAGGGATGTGACATTATCATCAACTCCACGTCAAGCGCCAGCAGCTTTTTCAGAGAGTCGATGTAGATGTTTTTATCCATCCTGATGAGGTTCTCCCGTGTTCCACAGACACTGTCCCCCGTCAACAAGATTTTGCTGACCTCATCGTAGAGACAGACGGCTCCGGGTCTGTGTCCGGGGGTATGTATGACCTTAAAGCTTCTGTCCCCAAGTGTCACGTTGTCCCCGATCTTGGTGTCTGCTGTTGGCACTGCCTCCATTTCAAGCTCATGTATGGCTATTGGTGCACCTGTCCGTTCTTTGAAAACGGTGTTGCCCCTGATGTGGTCGCCGTCCCTGTGGGTATTTACGATGATTGACACCTCATCGAGGCGTCTGCCCTGTTCCTCGATCAACGGGAACACAAAGTCCTCGGGCGTGTTCTCATAGCCCGTGTCCACCACCCCCATTTCATCCTCTCCGAACACCAGGACAACGTTACATGTCCAGCCCGGCCTCATATCTTGACGCACAATAAAAATATCATCCGTGACCTTTTCACTCAAATCTTTTCACCGCATAAAAGGAAGGCTCATGGAGATAAAAAAAATTAACCCCCGCGCGCGCAGCCACATATTTGAGTGCTAGATGATGTGTCGCGCTGTCTCTATTTTTTCACCGTATGCTATCTTCGAGAATTTGGTTATGGTAGATAGATGCTCGTCAACCGTCTCATGGTCTATCCTTACTGGGCACCATGCAAAGTAGAGAGGGTTCACAGTCTCCCTTTTGATGGATGTTCTCGCTGCCGGGCCGAAGAGAACGCTGGTTAAGACGCCATCATCATCTTCTCAAATCGACATTAACCTCTGCTACCAAGACTTACGAGGCACGAAGTGCCGAAGCAAGGCTATCTAGGGGGGGATAAAATTTAACCCCAAACCCAAACCCCCATACAATTCAACAGATACATGGGGTAAAGGGTACGGTTACACGGGGTACACGGGGATATTTGTAGGTGAATTGCGCGCACGTAGTCCTATTCTATGATAGTAGCTTTTTCAAATCCTCCACGCTCTTACCCGCAAGTCCGAGAGTCTTCATAGTACGTTTCTGCTCTTTCCTATAATCCCGCTGCATAAGAGTCGAAACAATTGTAATAATCGAGCCCATATGAGGCGTAGGAACACCGATCTGGGCGCCAAGCCCACTCATAAAGACAAGACCATAGCCAACATCCTCGTTGAAGTACCTGTAATCGAGACTACTCTGAGCCTTGATCCCCTCATATCCCGGCGCCTTTTGGTAACTCGTATCATAATTGTTTTCCGTTTGGTACCCTTGAATCATTCCTAACTCTGGATCGGGTAGAACGTTAACCCCCAGCTTCTTGGCGATGGCCAGACGCTCCTTGTCCACGGCCTCAACTAATCTTCCCACGGCGGGTGTGACGCCGTCCTCATAGAAATAGAAGTCCCCTCCCGTGCGCTCTATGAGGCCCACATTCAATAATGTAATAGAAGGGTGGATCACCGGGTTTCCGTTCTGGAGACTCGTCTGCATGACGTTCTTAGCGGGTATAAGGTGAGGATAAACGTCTTTTACCATGTTCAACACTGTCTCCGTATTCCCAGACGGTAAAGCTGCAAGGAAGAGGCCTCCTCTTAGCTTCAGAAACACCCTTATCTTACCAGGCTCCGTGACCCTCACGGCATAGGGAAGAGTATTTGTCTCGGCCACAAGAAAATCTTTGTCCGTGATGGGGCTACCTATCACATTCTTGAACTCTACACTTCCTCCGCAGCTACTGGGACAAACTATTACCGCCTGTTCCTTCTTCTTGAGATGAGGTCTACAAGCCTCAGCGAAAGGCTTAGTGCTGTAGGCCGGACCTACGGCTATGACTAGTTCAACGCCTTTCAATGCCTCACTTATGTCATGTCCCGAATATTTTACTGGGGTGAAACCCTCAAGGTCGCCTTCAGCGAATATACCTCCATTCTTCTCAACAGCCTTGATGTTGTCCGGGAAGTTCTCGAAGTCGCATAGTCGGACTTCATGGCCATGAGCGCTGAAATCGTGGGCCACAGCCAGACCTCCACCGCCTGAACCTAGTATAGCTACTTTCATCCAAATCACAGCGATAATGTGTGTGTGGGGGTTAAAATTTATCCCCCCCCTCAAGCAAACCAGTAGCAAAACAGTAGCAAACAACACCCGAAAGCAAACAGAAAACACCGCCAAACACCCAGTAAACCCCTAAAACCAAGCCAAAAGGCACCCCTCCAAAAAAATAAAAAATAAATAGGGGCAAGCCTCCCACCCCTCACCCACCCGCACACCACCAAACCAGATCAGACACCCATAATAACCCGTGAACCCATCCCTCCCCGAGAGCCACCCATGATCCAAGTAGAGGGACGCAACCCCGTCCACGAAACCCTGAAGACCACGAGACCGGAGAGGATCCTCGTCGCGAAGGGGATCGAGGACCAGGCCAAGATAGCGGAGATCCTGCGCCTCGCCAAGGAACAGGGCACCAAGGTAGAGCTCGTCCCCAAGAAGCGCCTCGACACCCTCTCCCAGTCCGGCCGCCACCAGGGAGTCATCGCCCTAATACAGCCCCCCAAGACAGCCACATTGAAGACGATCCTATCCCAGAACCAAGGAGACGTCACCCTCATCCTCCTCGACAGGCTCTACGATCCCATGAACCTCGGCTCCATACTCAGGACCGCGGAGGCCACGGGGGTCGACGCCGTGGTGATCCCCAAGAAGGGGAGCGTGGGGCTCACCCCCGCCGTCCTCCGGGCCTCCATGGGGGGCGGACTCCACGTACCCATCATCAGGGACAACCTCTTCCAGGCAATCAAGCTCCTGAAACAGGAAGGAGTCAAACTCGTAGGAGTAGACCCCACAGGTTCCACCGACTACTACCACGAGAGACTCACGGGACCCGTCGCCCTCCTCATGGGCGGCGAGGACCGAGGGATAAACCCCTCCCTCCTAGACCGATGCGACCACGTCGTCAGGATACCCATGCACGGACGGATCACATCCCTCAACGTGGGCGCGGCCGCAGCCGTCGTCCTCTACGAGAGGATACGGCAACTGGCAAGCCCATGATTGTAGAGGGGAACGAGATGCGGGGAACAGGTAGAGCACGCGGCCGGAGCAACCGGAGCGGGGGTTACCGCGGCTATTCCAGGAAGAGGACATGCGAGGAATGCCGAAAGTACTCCAGGAAGACGTTCTACTGCGCCAAACACGGGAAAGTGCTGGAGAAGAAGAGGGCGGCGTGCAACTTCTTCGCTCCGAGGAAGAAAAAGATTCCACGGGGAAGAAAGACCTACTAACATCTCTTCCAGAAACCCACACCAGCGCGCGCTCGAGTAGATGAGTCACTAACCCCATCCTTCACCCATATTCTGGAGTGCGGGTACAGTCTCAGCGAGCGTAAGCCAGAGAATACACTTATTGATTAATCCACGCATTGTATATCCGACCGATGGCAAGACTCGTGGTAATGGACGCCGACCGATGCGTCGGATGTCAGCTCTGCATGTTCGCCTGCAATAGACGTTTCGGAGAAGGCGGACTAGAAAAAGCGGCGTTGAAAGTTAAATCGACGGGCGGCTTTGAACGGGGCTTCGTGGTCGTGGTCTGCAGGGCCTGCCCCGATCCCCCATGTCTCAAGGTCTGCCCCGTGGACGCCCTCGACTACCGTAAGGGCGGCGGCGTGATCCTCAATGTGAATAAGTGCATTGGCTGCGGCCGCTGCGTCGACGCCTGCCCCGTCAATGCCGTTTTCTGGGACAAGAATGCGAATAAACCGGACATCTGCGTGCACTGCGGCTACTGCGTAAGCTACTGCCCCTACGACGTCCTCGCCATGAAGGAGGTTGAGCCCTTTGAAGTTGCCAACTAATGTTCTTAACATAGACCTCACGAGGAGACAGTACAGCGTCGAGGACAGAGCAGACCTGTTCCAGTACTATATAGGCGGCACGGGGGTTGCCACCAACCTCCTCAGGGAGAACTGTCCCAAGGGCGCCGACCCGCTGGGCCCGGATAATCCCATAATCTTCGCTGTTGGGCCCCTTGTGGGGCTCTATCCACTGGCCTCCAAGACGGTCTCCATGTTCAAGTCTCCCCTCACGGGAAACCTCGGGGAGAGCCACGCAGGTGGCAGGAGTGCCATCTCTATACGTCTGGCAGGCTATGGGGCGATCGTGATAAGGGGTGCCAGCGAGTCCCCCATCTATCTCTCCATCAAAGATACGGGAGTCGAATTCAAGGACGCCTCAGGCATCTGGGGCATAGCCAGCAGCGTCACCACCGGCAGGGTGGTGAGAGAACTCGAGACGGGCGCCGGAACCCGCACCATCATGAGGATCGGCAGCGCGGGCGAGAACCTCGTCAGATACGCCATGGTCACCACCGAGACCTACCGCCATTTCGGGCGACTCGGCCTCGGAGCCGTATTCGGTAGCAAGAAACTCAAAGCCCTCGCTATATGCGGGGAGATGGGCCTCGAGGTCGAGAGCAGAAAGGAGTATCGGAAGGCCTATGATGACATCTACCGTAGGGCTGTGGAGTCGCCTTTGATGAGGAAGTACCATGATATCGGGACCTCCGTCAACATAATGCCCCTCAACCTCTTGAAGGGGCTCCCGACGAGGAACCTCACCTCCGTGTCCTCCGCCGATGCGATGAACATATCCGGTGAACACCTGGCGGAAGAGTACTTGGGCCGTCGGGTCGCCTGCGCTCACTGCCCGGTCGCCTGCATCCACATCGCCGGGCTCCGCGAGCCCTACGAGAATGAGCCCTACTTCTACAAGACCACGATGATCGCCTACGACTATGAACTCCTCTACAGCCTGGGGTCCATGCTCGGGGTCTTCGACGAGAAGGGTTTGCTCAGACTCATAGACTCCGTCGAGATCTGGGGCCTCGACGCGATGAGCACCGGCGTAGTACTCGCCTGGGCGACTGAGGCGATGGAGAAAGGCCTCATCACCGAGGTGGAAACCCTCGGCTTGAATCTAAAGTGGGGCGACTTCGATACATACTCGAAGGCCGTCGAACAAATCGTCAAGCAGAGAAACGAGTTCTACGTTAACATCGCCCGCGGCGTAGAGTACGCTTCGAAGATTTATGGGGGAGAAGATTTCGCCCTCGCATTCGGCGGCAACGAGATGCCCGGCTACCACACCGGCCCCGTGACCCACATAGGCAGCCTGACCGGGGCGAGGCACAGCCACCTTGACGCAGCGGGGTACAGCATCGATCAGGCCGCCCTCAAGGGCAAGCTCCCCGATCCAAAGGAGGCCGCAGCGAGGCTCCTCAAGGAGGAGGTGTGGCGCCAGATACTGAGCAGCCTCGTGGTCTGCTTCTTCGCCAGGAACATCTACGACAAGGACACAATATTGAAAACCCTGGAGACAGCAGGGCACACGGTTGCGCCCGATAGACTTTACGGTTTGGGTCTGGAGATCCTCCGAGAGAAGAACCAGTTCAAGCTGGAGCACGGCTTCGACGCCAGTGCGTTGAGGATCCCGAAACGGATACTTGAGACAGACTCCCCACACGGGAAGGTCCGGGAGAGTTACCTGAAGGAAGCCGTGGATGAGTTCTACAGGCTCCTCGCATCGGATCAGGATCCGGAAAAGTTCTAGGCGATGCACCCCGGGTGGGGATGCCTGATGAGCTGGGGGGCGCCCCTCGAACGCTTCCTTATTCCTCGATGAGCTCCACGTTGGCCCTGGGAACCGTGACATTACTACCGTCCTCGAGCTCGACCTTGAGGACGCGGACTTTCGACTCGGTCTCCACGGTCTGGAGGTCGACAGGGAGGTCGGTGACGTGCCCGATGGCCCCGAAGTAGGGAGGCCCGATGATTCTCACCGGTAGACCCGAAGTAAGCCCCTCCAGATGCAGCTCCTCGTCTTCGCTCCCGTCCCTTGAACTCTCATCTAACGGGATGATGATCTCGGGCCGGATAACTCCCGCCCTGATCTGGGTGGCGCCGTTGATACAGGCTAGTCTGCCCTCGAACTCCTTTAAGAAGCTGAAGGTCTTCACGGCCATGCTCATCTTCCCGAATCCCTCAGTGAGGATCAACGTGAGCCCCATACGCTCCTCCCCGGTGATCGCGACGCCGATACTGTAGCCCAGGAAGCTGGAGAGGTCTGCGTCCTTTATGCCTCCCACTATAATCCCCTTGACTCCGAGCTCGACGGCCTTCTTCAGGGTCGGACCATCCACGATGGATCCCCCCACGACGATCTTACCGGCGCACTCCTCCGTTAACAGGTCCTCGGTCAGGGCATCGTTCTCAGACTCACTCAGCAGCATCAGTTCACCGTGGGTCTCCTCGCCGATCCCGAATATACCCTGGATCAAAGCAGCCAGGGTCTCTATCTCGACTCCCTCGTTGGGGATCACCTTGGTCACGGTTCCTGGGATGTATGCTTTAAGGTTCAGGGGGATAGGCGGCTCCCTGATCAGGCACTGCCCGGTGACATCTGAGACGTACTCAATTGAGCCTTTCACAGGCACTTGGCACTCCCTCTGATAGAGGCCGAAGAAGGTTTTCCTCCTGGCGATCACCTCGCCAGCCTCACAGGTGTCCCCCACATTCTTCAACAGGTATTTTGACAGCTCGAGGGATTTCCTCTCCTCCTCAAATACCCCGGTGCTCGACTCGAGCTCCAGGATGAGGGCGAGGTTCAGGACGTTGACCTTACCGGGGAGGTTGGTCGAAGCAACCTCGGTGTCGTAGGAGATCCGTTCCCCCTCTTTAACGAGGACTTTCCCCTTGATGGGGAGTTTTCTGACCTTCGTGATGGTCGTGGATGCTTTCCTCTTCAGTCCGGGTGTGTACGCCATTGCCATGCATCATTCCTCCTATTACTTGTCCTCCAGGGCTTCTGCTGGATAGGCATCGAGGCCGCTGAACCATTCCCGCAGCTTATTGCGTCGAGCATCGTCGTCTTTGGGTAGATCTATGGGCCTGCCCCGGGCATCGATCAAGATACCCACTACTCCTCCCTCAACCTTCGCCGTGAATCTTCGGCCGCTACCTCCCGCCGTGGCAAGGCTGAAGGGAGAGGCGACGTTGCCCTCTATCTCGGCGGTCTTTCCTTCCTCCAACTCTATCCGCTGAATCGTGCCGTACTCGATCTGCTTCTCCAAGACCTCCCCGTCGGGCATCTTGATCGTAATGCTGGCGATCTCCCTGCCGTAGTCTTTCTCGGACAGTTTGCCGCTGAAAGCGACGCATGTTCCAAGCCTGACCAGGCAGTCTTTCTCAAAGATCTGGAGGGCCGCCTCGAGGTGAACTGTGGAGAGGACACCGAGATGCGGGATCATGAAGACGCTGTCCTGGAACAGTTTGGTCACTCCCTCCACCCCGAAGCCGTCGATGAGGCTCAGCATTGACTGAACCCGCCTCGGTGCGTGGGAGAGGAGGCCCCCTGTTCCGCCGACCCACTCCATCCCCTTAATATCTACGTAGCTCTCGGTCCTGATCTGACCCCCCATTCTCTCCTCTATGGACTGGTCCCTCCTAGCCCCCAGGAGGGGCCTGGCTATCAGCTTATGGTGCTCGAGGCCCAGCCTCAGGGCTTCTCGGGCTACGGCATGCTCGATTACTAGCTGCTCCAACGTGTGAGGGATCGTTGTGGGCCTGATCATCTTGTTCCTGAGCCTGTCGCAGACGTCGGCATCGTCGATCTTGAAGGGTATCCACCTCAGGATGTTCTCCAGGCTGGCCTCCTTCATCACGTTGCAGATGCTGTAGCTCATCCCCAGGTTGGCGCTCACGCTTCGGACGAATTTTCTGTCGTAATGGGAATACACGTTGGTGGTTGCGCCCCCGAGCCCCACTCCCAGCAGGTTTGCGTTCTGGGCCTGGGCGAAGGTTCGGAACATGGCCCCCTCCCCTGCGGGGGTCGGCATGATGGGCACGGGTGTCCATTTCATCAGCTTTGTATATCCGGGCGCGTGGGACATCACGTGCTCCATGAATAATTCATGCACCGCGTTTCGCGCCGGTTCGGGGTTCTCCAACTCCAGAGTCGGTCGGATATTATCGACCACCTGGAGGGCGTAATCCTCGTCAAGGAGCTTCTCGACGTGGGACCTCGCGAATTTATTCCCTGCGAAAACCAGGGGAACCTCGAATCCTGCTCCCAACCGGTGCTGGGGGCTCGCCGCTCTGATAAACTCGGCCAACTCTACGATATGAGAAACGGAGCCTCCATCGACACCGCCCGCCAATAGAATCATGTCCGGCCTCAGGAAACGCATCCTCTCGATCTTCTCCCAAGGCTCGCGACCGTCGTCGATGGCGAGGACGTCCATCACGATGGCGCCGGCGCCCAAGGCGGCGCGCTCGGCGCTCTCGGCCGTCATGGTCCGGATGATCCCCGCCACCTGCATCTGCAGCCCTCCCCCGGCGCTGCTGGTGGTGACGTAGAGGTCGACCCCCTCTTTCTCCCCTCGGGAGGGGGTAATTATTCCCTCTGGGGATAGTAGCTTGTGGCCCGTGAGTTCCTCCACTTCCCTCACCGCGTTACGGACGCCGAGAGTGACATCCTCGTAGGGGGATTCGACCGTGGTCGGGGCCTCACCGCTCGTCACATAGCGATATTCTCCATCGATCTTCTTGAAGAATCGGGCTTTGCTTGTGGTGCTCCCGCAATCCGTTGCGAGAATCACGTTGATTTTGTCGGGGTCGATATTCATGGCACACCGTCTAAAGGTTCCTTGATTTAAATTTATTCTCATTTGAAATAACGATGCACATGTAGAGATATTTAATCCAAAACAATGTTCTCAAGTAAATGCTGGAAGATTTAGAAATTTTGATTGTGAAAAAGATAATGTTCATTTAAAATGAAGACTCGAAAAGATGTGTCTTGAAGCATAATCGTGTTAGTGGGAGTTGGGTTGGGGAATTATGGACACTAATTGTAATATGCTAAAAAAATAAAAAAGAAATGTTGTGGGCTAGAAGTCAATTACGACCTTGATCGCCTTGGACTTGGTCTTGTCCGCTGCGGCATCGAATGCCTCGTTGATCTTATCCAACGGGAACCTGTGTGTGATCTGCTCCGTTGCATGGAGTTTGCCTTCGATCAGCAGGTCAGTCACTATCTTGAACTCAGGGTCGTTGCCCCAGTGGTAGAATCCCGACACCGGCACGATGTCGATCTCCCCCCATTGAAGCTTCTGCCAGTTGACAGTCAGCGCCGCACCGGGCCTCAGCGCTCCGATAAGGGCGATCTGCCCCTTCCTGCGTATCATTTCAACAGCCTGCGGTATAAGGAACGGCCCGGCTCCTCCCCCGACACACTCGAACACGATGTCTGCGCCCATTCCATCGGTGAGTTCCAGTACTTTCTTGACAGGGTCCTCCTTTTTGGAGTTGATCGTCGCGTAGGCACCTATCGTATTCTTTGCGAACTCGAGAGGCCCGTCGATGATGTCAGTGATGATAGACTTCACGCCGACCACGTTCAACAGGTCCAGGAGGCTCACCCCCACGGGTCCTGCGCCGAAAATAACCACCGTCTGACCCACGTGGGCGTTGGTTCTCGCAATGGCGTGGATGCCCGTGCCGTAGACGTCCATGATAGCCGCCTCGGCATACCCGACGTGGTCAGGCAATTTGTAGCACTTCGCAGCCGGTCCGACGACGTACTCGCTGAAGCCTCGGGCGAATGTCTCACCCCTAATGGAGAAACATTCTGGGCATATGTGGTCTTGCCCGACCCTGCACCAGTAACACTTCCCGCAGGAGACGACGGAGTCTACGCCGACCCTGTCGCCTACCTTCAAGTTGGTTACTTCGTCTCCGACGGCCACGACATCTCCAGCGAGTTCGTGGCCTGTGATTCTTCCCACAGCCTCGGGCCTGGGTACTTTCCATGAGTGGAGGTCGCTTCCACAGACGCCTGCGCTTCTTACTTTCACTAGGACGTAGTCAGGCCGAGTTATCTCGGGTATTGGGACTTCCTTGATCTCGAAGTCTCCTTCCGCGGTTTTAACCGCTGCTTTCATTGTTTTTGTCAATTCTTTTTCTCCTCAACGTATTCCTTTTGATTTTTCCTACAGTTTATCGTATGGGGCTCAGATGTATTTATATATCGTGCCTAGGAGGCTGGCCTTATCAAAGGAAAACTCTTCCTCACTGATGAGAATAGACATAGATATTCCTAATCATACTATTAGCTGGTTTATTCATCACTAAGAAAATAGTTAGAAAAAACGGTTCGGATACGTGAACCGATGTTTTGCTAAGAGTTTAGGGGTTGAGGACGATTGAGAGGGCTTCCATTCGCCTCATGATCTCATACGCTTCGACAATGTCGTCCATGGGCATGACGTGGGTGATGAGCTTGTTCAAGTCGATCTTGCCGCTGGCGATGTGTCTCAGCGCCTGAACCCTCCTCTCGGGATGCCGGTTACTGCCTACGCCGATTCCCTCGATGCCCACCAGAAGCCTCTCTTTGTAGTGGATGTCGTTGGGGTCGAACTGCATGATCGTACCGGTTGGAGCGCCCCCGAAGAGGACGATCCGAGCCCCTTCTCCGGTTACATCGATGGCCGACTGTATCACCGCTGGAACCCCGAGGGTGGCGATGGAGGAGGTGGCCATCTCGCCGTCGGTGAACTCCTTGACTGCCTCGACCACGTTTTCCTCGCTTGCGTTGATCACAAGGTCTGCTCCCATCTCCTTGGCCACGTCGAGTCTCTCCTGGATGAGGTCGACGGCTATCACCCGGGCGCCACTCCAGTGGGAGATGTTCACCTGCTGGAGACCCATGTGGCCCGCGCCGATGATCGCTATGGTGTCCCCGAATCTGAGATCCGCAGAATCGATGATGCAGTGGAGGTTCTCGGCGAAGGGCGTTGTGAAGGCGCCTTCCTCATAGGAGACGTTTTCTGGAAGCTCCAAGATAGCGTTCACGAAGTAGGGATTCGAGGAGACCGTCTCGAGTTTCACGTACTCGGCGTTGCCCTTCATGCCGTATCCCGTCACCCTCATACCCTTCTCGTAATCCTTGACCTTCTCTCCCACGTCGACGATCTCTCCCGTGTATTCGTGGCACAGGTTCATCGGCAGCGACCTGATCCTGGTGTCGTTGGAGCCCAGGTTATACTTTCGAATGTCTGTGGGGCATACTTTGGCTGCCTTAACTTGGAGCAGAATGTCCGTGGGCCCTACTTTGGGCATGGGACTGTCAATAATACGCACATCTTCCTTCTCATATAGTAGCGCTTCTTTCAATCCATCACTTCCTTTAAATCACATTTGTACTTCCCGATGATTTATTAATACTTGCCCGTAGTTTTTCGCTCTTCCTTTATTCGATAACGCTCAAAACATTATTTTCATCATAAAGCTTATCTCATTACTACTTTGATAGGATAGCCGGATGTATTCATAAATGAATGTCGGTAAAGCGATCAGATGGAAGCACATCTTCAGGGACGATGGGAAGGCCGTCATCGTCGCCATGGACCATAGCATGAGGGGAAAAGTTCTCGGTCTGGAGGATTATCTCGCCACCGTCAAGAAAGTGGCTGCGGGTGGTGCCGATGCCATCCTAATAGGTTACGGTAACCTGTTGGCCCTGGCAGATGATCTGCCGAGGAACCTGGGCTGGATTGTGAGTATCCCGTATCCGCCCCGCCCGGAGTTCGTGAAGGAGGCCGCGAAAGCGGGTGCCGATGCCCTGAAATTCACTCACTTCGGAGGGTTGAGGGATCCCAATCTCAACTTCCTCCAGCCCATCGCCGCCGCCTGTGAGGAGCACGGAATCGTGTTCATGCCGGAGGTGGTTCCCCAGGATGAGAACCGCAACCTCCTCTCCGATCAGGTGGTTTCTGCGGCTCGTCTGGGACAGGAGGCGGGAGGAGACTTCATCAAGACCGCCTATTCTGGGAGCGTCGAATCCTTCAAGGAGGTCGTCGCGACCTGCCCCATCCCCATAGTCATCCTGGGAGGGGCGAAAATGGACAGCGACCGGGACCTCCTCCAGGTGGTGAAGGACTCTATAGACGCCGGGGGCGCGGGCACATGCATGGGCAGGAACATGTTCCAGCATGAGGACCCGACCGCCGTGGTCGCCGCCCTGGTCAAGATCGTCCACGAGGGAGCTTCGGTAGACGAAGCTTACAAGCTCATCTCTTAGGGCGGAGCCCTCTTTTTCCTTTTTTTTAGCTCTACTTTTTCGTATTCTGAACTAGGTTTTATTCTTAATTCGAAGTGGGTTGGAAGAAGGATTCCAGATCCATCTCTAACCGCTTGTACACTTCGAACATCTCATTGTATCGGGTGATGTTGCTGGGGTTTGGCTGAATCTTATCTATCTTCGGGTTCTCGACCTTCGAGACGGCCTCATCGAAATCCTTGTACATTCCTATGCCCACCGCGGTGAGACAGGCAAGGCCGAGTGTACTCGTCTCCAACTGGCTGAGGCGGCACACCGGTAGGTTGAATGTATCTGCGATTATATGACGCCAGAGTCGGCTCTTGGCCCCTCCCCCCGTGGCTATTATCAGGTCTGAGCTGCTCCCGGGGTTCGCCGCCTGTATGTGTTCCCAGCATAGCCGCAGATGGTAGGTAATACCTTCGCAGACAGCCCGGAACATGTGGTATCGGGTGTGCCCCATGCATAATCCAAAGAACACCGCGCGGGCGAAAGGATTCAGCCTTCCCTCCTCGGAGATCGTCCTCCCCCCATAGGCCCGCTCCCCCATGAGATGAGGGAGGACGATTAGACCCTCGGATCCAGGCTCGATCTTCTCCGCCTCGGAGTCCAGAAGCTCGAAGACGTTTACTCCCTGCTCTTCAGCACGGGCGATATCTTCCTGGCAGAATGTGTTCTTGAACCACTGGGGCATGGTCCCAGCCACGCCCAGGATGCACAGGCTGGACCTTCGACTGAAAGAGTCCCCCGAGGAGACCCACCAGATCCCCGGCCCCGTCCCCAGGTACAGGAGGATATTTCCCTGCTCCAGCACCGATCGCTCGACTCTCCTCCCTATCCCGAAGTCAGAGGTCCCCGTGATCACGGGGGTCCCGGCATGGAGCCCGGTCTCCTTCGCAGCCTTCTCTGTTATCGCCCCCACGACCTTATCTTCGGGATAGGCCTCGGGTAGTTTGTCGTGGTCTAGACCGATGTAATCAGCGATCTTCCAGTTCCACGTCTGGTTATCCGTGTCATACATCGCGGTCCCCGGGGCGTCGGATGTGCAGGTGCAGAAGGTGTCGCTGAGCTTCATCCGGATGAAGTCCTTCGGGAGCAGCATCTTATACGTCTTTTCAATAATTTCGGGGCTCTCCCTGTTGATCCAGAGAATCTTCGGGGCCGTCGATGTGAAATAGGGCTGTGGGACCCCGGTCTCCCTGCTCACCTCGTCCACGAGTTGAATGGTCCTCTTATCAGGCCAGCTCAAGCAGGGATACAGAGCATTTCCGTCCCGATCAACGAGAATCGGGGCATGCATCTGGGCGCAAGTCCCGACCCCCAGGATGTCCTTGGGATCGATGCCCTCGGTGACCTTTCTTATCTCTCTTTTTACGCTGTCCCACCATTGCTCAGGATACTCCTCAAACCAGCATGCCTTGGTGTGCGCGGAGAGATTCTCCTCGCTGGCACTAGCCACCGCTTTGAAACTGTCCTCGTAGAGAACGGTCTTGGTGACCGATGTCCCTACGTCAACCGTGAGAAAGTACTTTCCGACCAACGTTTTCACCTTGAATAATGAGTTTTACGATTGAATACTTGTTAGAAGTTTATATTTAGCTTTCTAGACGCATGTCTATTCGGAAGAGGGCTACGCTGGGCAGCCCACTTCAGACTGGAAGATTTGTACTAGACCTGAATCCGTTGAATCAGACTCTCGATCTGCTCCTTAGACCTGACGCCTGAAATAGGGCTCATTGTCAGCACGAGTTCGCTGACACCACGGTTCGCCAGTTGCTGCGCCGTCTTCCTGTCGGGCTCAGTCACCTTATAGACCGTGTTTCCCTCTAGAACCATGTCTATCCCCAGGAACTCGTTATCCATAGAGTACGCCTTCGTGTAGCATGGCCTCGAACATCGATCCAGATCCTCCTCCCCCAGGAAGCGCGCCATGTGACATTTACGCGTAATTGCGACCGGGATCGAATGCATGTGAACCGAGACGGGGAACTTGTTTTTAATTAGGAAATTGAGATTGGGGAAAAGATCGGGGATCCAATCCACGTCGGCGCCGACGGCTCCGAGGCCTTTGTAGAACTCGATGGTGGGCACATAGTTCAGGGCTGTCTGGTAGAAGATCTGGCTCACTTTCCTTTTAGTGAAGATGTTGACAGTGTGCTCGGTGATCTGATTCCACGGGCACCTGGATGGAGTGTACACCAGCTGTCTCCCAAGCTTGAGCTTGAGGGCAGATAGCCCCCTCATGGCGTGAATCGTTCCCAGGTCATTTGCGACGACGGTGGCCTCCCCGAGGTCGTCAAGGAGGACCAGATGCTCCTTTATCGAGTCCATGGCTCCCTCGGCGAGCCTGGGGGTCACGTAGGTGAATTCTTTCCCGGCGTCTCTCGTCAGATTGTACGCCTTCTCCACGCCGTCGCCACTCGGGAGGGCGTACATGCAGAACTCGGAGCCGAAACGTATGCTCTGAGTGTCGCTTGCCAGGGCTTCCTTCAGCAGCGAGGGGTTCCCGGTCTGAACTGTGATCTTCATCATCTCTGCACCCAGCTGAAGTGCTGCTTGGTCCACGTCTGCCACGTAAGAGGCGTCTTGTAGGGTGCCTGGGATAGAGGACTGTAGTAGCACCTGTTCTGCCAGCACCAGAGGTCTTTAAGCCTGTAAAAATCGGAGGGAACCGGAAGAAAGTAGACTCCATTCTTCAGCTCCTCCAGCCGCTCCCCGTACTCCTCCGTGCGTCCGGCGGCGATCAGGTCCAGGAGTTCCCTGTATACCTTGGTGGTCGCCTCTTGGTACCAGACGCTCCCCGTTCGACCCTCAATCTTCAAGCCGTTCACCCCCGTCGCTATCAGCTCAGGCAGCTTGCAGATGGAGCAGTACTCGAAGGCGTCCATTACTCTCACGCCCTCGCTCATATCCTGGGGGTCGTCGACGTTCCGGAGGGTGAAGGGGAGGGAGCAGGGGGTAGAGGTGTTGGACTGCCGCTGGGCCTCCACGAGCTCGGGGAACTGGTGGTGGTATAGATAGCAGCTGGCGTTGATGTTTGAGCATCCTCCCCCGTGTATCAGGATCTCGATGCCTATCCTCGTGTTATCCACGATTCGTTTAATCTCCTCGAGGGTGAGATGCCTCTCCAGAACGGCCCTGCTGAATCCCTGCTCCTCGAGGAAACCCGTCGCCGCACTGTTCATGGAGGCGAGGTAGGTGCTGGCGACGAGGGGGACCTCCAAGTTCAGTTTCTTCACGATGGAGAGGACCCCAAAGTCGCCGATAATGAGGTGGTCGACGCCCTGGTCGACACAGTTCCGGACATGTTTCCGAATATGCTTCTCGATCCTCTCCACCATGTAGGGTTGATTGATGACGAGGTCGACCTTGGCGCCGTGTTCATGGGCATATTTCACCACGATGCCCAGATCGTCATAACTGGGCAACTCGGAGGAAGGCCCCCTGTAGAGGACGAAGTCCTTGATATCGGGGATCTGGACTGCGCAGTAGACCTCGTTGGCTCCTGCGTCCACAACCCTGATCCCCCCATCGCAGGAGTTGATGGGCGCCATGATGTTAGGGGTGACTCCGTCGTCGGATGTGAGAGAAGGCATATGAAATTTCAAGGTAAACTGTCCAGAGTTAGGATTTAAGGATTTTTTTGGCAGCCAAGACCCTCGGCTCCAAGGTACATAACCTTAAATCTCCTATAACTATCACAGGAAACAGTTATGGCAGACCCCCCCCATTTCACGGCGATCCCCCAGATTCTCTCCCCCACGAAGGCCTACACCGGGGCGGTCAAGGTCATAGAGGCCGGGGCTGACGAGATCTATTGCGGAGTCCGGACGCCCGGGCTCGAAGAATTCGAGCTATACCGCGGAGCATCCACCGATATCCAGACGTACGACGAGTTCCGCCGAGTCACAGAACACGCCCACAAGCATGGCGTAGAGGTCTTCGTGACGATCAACCAACCCTTCATCATAGACTCGATGGAGGACACAATGGCCAAGCACATACGTAACTGCGTCGAGGCGGGGGCGGACAGCCTGATCGTGGGTGATCTGGGGATGCTTCAGCTGGTAAAAAAAGTGGCCCCCGACACAAAGCTCTGCGCGAGCACCTACCTGGCAGCGATGAACCGGGAGTCGGTGGATTTCCTGCGCCGGGCGGGCTTCTCCCGCGTCGTCCTGGAGAGGCATGTGCCCTTCGAGCAGATTCCCGAGATAGTCGGGGACAGCGGCGTCGAGGTGGAGGTCTTCGTCCACGGCTCGGGATGCTCCAACGTGAACGTGAACTGCTATTTCTATCACTACAAGTTCCCCGCGATGGACCAGGGCTACCTCACCATAGACGGCGTCAAGTTCCCCTGTTCTCTCCCCTACGAGGTCTACGACCGAGGTGATGAAGGGGCCAAACTTGGCACCTTCCCCATCGTCGACGCGTACACCTTCTGCTCCCTCTGCAAGCTCCCCGACCTGATCCGTACCGGCGTGTATGGTCTGAAGATTGAGGGCAGGGGCATCAACGAGGAGTACCAGGCCTCGACCACGAGGCTGTACAGGGAATCCCTGGACATGCTCCAACGGGGCGACGAGGAGAGCTTCATCGAGAAGCTCGAATCCATCAAGGACACCTTCGTACCCCTACCCCAGACCCTCCCGTTGACCAATCTCCGAGAGCTCTGCTGCGAACAGGAGCGATGCTACTATGCCCCCGCGTTCCATGCTCCCTACAAGGAGAGGCTGAACTGGCAGACGTGGACCAAGCTCCAGTGTAAACTCCTGGTGGTCCAGCCATGAAGTTCACCGTTCAAACCGAAACCCTGAGCCAGCTCAGGGAAGCCCTGGCAAGCGAGTGTGAGGGCATTCGCTTCGGCATGGAGTTCTGCGAGTGGAAGATACCGAGCATAGACACATTGAAGAAAGCGCACGAAGAGGTCGAGGACACAGGGAAAGACTTCACTTATGTCGTTCCTATTCTCTCGAATGTAGGAATCGAGAAAATACAGGAACACCTCGTTTACATCAGCGATTTTGAGGATATCGATGTAGTCATCGGGGACATCGGTGTCTTCAATCTCCTGCGGGATTACGATGGCCTCCGCATACGCCTTGGGAGACCCAGGGTGTATATCCCCGGCAGGAGCCCCTGGGACCAGATAACCCGGATGCCCAACCCCTCCTTCTTAGCCCGCCGTAAAGTCGAGAAGATATTCTACCAGACCAATCTCAACTATGGACGAGCCTTAGACTATTACAGGAGCCTGGGCGTCGAGGGCGCCGACGTTGACTGGATTCCCAAGAGTTTCCCCCACTACAAAAAGATCGTCAAGAACAGCTTCAGACTAGCGGTCCACACCTACGCCGTGCCCGTAGCCTTAACAATGAGGTGCCACACGGCGAGGTTCCTCGGAGAGACTGAGCCGGCATTCTGCACCAAACCATGTCTAACCGAGGCCTTCGACATCAAACAGAAGGATCTCAACAAGAGCTTCGTCCTCCACGGCAACGTGGTCTTCCGCCTTGTGGAATCCACCCGGATCGAGATTAGAGACCTACAGAGGACTGGTGTCGAGGAAATGGTTCTCCCGATGGGCCCTGTATCTAGGCTATCGTCGACAGAAGACGTCGATGCAGCCATCACTACTTTGTCGCGTGGGGCGTGACCCTCTCTACATCGTCCCTGCTTATCGCGAGGAAGCCGTGGAGAAGGTTCACGTTCACCCGTTCGATGAGGTCACCCTTGAACTCGTAGGTGCTATTGCATGGGAGCCAGCCCTTCTGCCCCTGCGATGTCATGAAGGCTATCATGAACT
This sequence comes from Candidatus Bathyarchaeota archaeon, assembly GCA_016783485.1. Lineage (GTDB taxonomy): Archaea > Thermoproteota > Bathyarchaeia > TCS64 > TCS64. The sequence continues at coordinate 11,944 of JADHWM010000017.1, read as the reverse complement.
CGTGCTTAACCGATTGACCCTGGACTTCGAGGCTTTTCTCCTTGAAAGCCATGAATGGGAAGAGATCGTGTAACTCCCCCGCCCAAGTCAGTATGCCCTCCTTTCCCTCAAAGTCGTAAGGCCCCCAGGAGATACACGCCTCGTCCGTCAGAAGGCTCTCGAGCCTCTCAAGGTTTCTCACGGATAACGCTTGACAGAAGCCGTACACACGTTCCCTGATAACGGTCTCAGACGAGAACTCTGAACCACTCACGCTTCTCCACATCCGTACACGTGTAATGATACTCTACTTCTTACGCTTAAACCTGAGGCGCCACAATTGCCGAGCGAACCATCCCTCTGGCTCTCCCTTGAGCTTTCTCTTGAACTTTTCCTGTTCCTTGAAGTGCTTCTCTTGGAGCTCCTTAACCTTTTTCAGTTCTTCGACTCTCTTCAGAATTCTCTCGGCGTTAAGCTTGTAATTGAAGCCAAGCATGTTGACGAAGTCTGAGCCCGTCCTGTTGAAGAAGGTGACCGCGAGAGGGTAGGTCATCATGAAGCCGAGTTCCCCGACGATGTCCCCGAATGGTGCGGTGCCCTCCAGGGCGATCTGCGCGAAATCCTCCAAGTCATGCCTGACTATGTATTGAGCAGCCTGCTCTATGAGCTCCTCCTCACGTTCAGGCGTCGCATCCTCGAACAATTTTTTGACCCGGGTCCACTAAGACTATGGCTCATATTAAAGATTAGGTGGGTATAAGCTCTTGGTCCCCTTCTTTTAATCAGGGCAGATTCCCATGATTTTCTTCCGAGCCCTGCACTCCCCTTACGCCCTCCAAGTCACCATTGACCTCTGAGAGAATCCACTCCTTGCATCCAATCCGAATAGATCCAGAGTAAACTCTACAAAGAAAAATAAAAAGAAAAAAGGGTTAGGGATGCTTAGCTTGAGACCTCGGAGCCTTTTCCGATCAGATTCCTCAGCGGATAGAAATTGTCAATAAGCATGACAATAAACATCAGCGCTGGAATCCACCATGTCGCAGGGACGCCCTGAAGGGTATCCAGGACCTTCCACTGTACAAGGTTAATCTTACCCAAAGCAGTCGTCGTGATGGTCATGGCCGTATAGACCAGCAGCACCACGCGTCCCAATTTCCTGAACGCAGTAGTAGGCTTAGCAGCATAGTCCGTGAAGAAGAAGTAGCTGAGAGCCAAGGCGTAGCACACTGCGGTGAGCAATTGACCTAAGGTCGACACGCTCAGCCCTTCACTCAGGAAGTTTAGGGCGTTCTGGGCGTATCCAACGGACACAGTCCAAAAGAGCGCAGGACCATAGGGCAGCACCACGCCCATACCGACGGTCAGCGTCAGAATAGAGACCGCTCTATAGACGTTGATCAGTCTCGGTATGAAGATGCAGAGGTAAGCTAGTCCTAAGATCCACGGAAGAAGCATGGCCCAGTTGATGTTTCCATTTACGAATGTATTCATGATCACGCCTCTGTTGAAGGCGTTGATGTTAGCCACCAGGAGGTAGCCGGCACCCACGCCTACGACGAGGCTCTGGGCAAGACGGTACATGGGATTGTTCTTGTACAGGACCGAATAGGCTGCGAAGAATATGAAGGTGTTCAGGTAGGGCATCAATGGTTCAATTGGTGAAGCCATTTAGTTTTCCTCCTTTTTCTTTAGGACGTATTGCACGTTCGCTACGATCATGATTATGACCATTATGGTCGAGATCGTGAACGTGTTCTGCAGATAGGACCTAGCCTTTCCTGCGATGCCGGATAGGATCTCGTACTCGGCGCCTCCTCTCTGACCCATGATCATACCCTTGAAGTATCCAGCGGTGTAGCTCAGAGCCAAGTAGGATGCTGAGTCAGTTCCACCCATCTCCAGGACCGGGGTGTTGTACCTGACCACGTAGATGGTCTCCAGTCCACGGGCGTCCAGGCCGATCATGAGGTCGGCTTCAACCTTCAACTCGTTGAAGTTGCTCATCATCGGCATGTCTGCCAGGCTGTTACCGTAGGCATCGTAGGGGGTTATCGCTATGAGATCGTCTTTCCACTGCTCTAGTAGCTGGTTACCACCGGCAACGTAGCCGAGGTTGACGAACTTCACGCCGTAGTCCGGATGGTTCTGTGGATTGATGCCGTACATCAGCGGTAGGAGATACTTGTTTAGGGTGGCCGCGTTGTCCGGGCTCGAGGACCAGAGGAGAATGTTTGCCCCCCTCGCCCTGAGGTCCTTCCAAACCGTTGTCACAGCCTCACTCATGTCTCCCCACAGCTTCGACGTTTCTCCGCTGTTGAGGACGAAGACCCTCGTGCCCTCCTCGACTCCCCCGAACTCCCTCGGGGGGTCGTTGAAGTCGACAGTTACCCCTTCGTTGATGGTTGTGTAGAAGTCTTTGCTCCATTGGACTATGGGTACGGGAAGCGCGATTGGTGCAAGCGATGAGATGTAGATTATCCCGAAGACCATGATGTAGATGAGCCGTGTATCCTTCCAATTTATCTTTGCCATTTCATTCATCCTCCTAATTCGGCTTCAGCTTCTCCTTCAGCAGAATCATCCGGGTGATCAGCGCAATGGCGCCAATGTACGTGCTAATCCAGAAGGCTGAGTCAGATGCACCCGAGATGTATATCTGTACAAAGTCACCCAGCTGTGGAATAATGGGATGGATCATCTGGCCGAGAGGCGAGTATGTCATGAAAGCTAGGATGCTCAACCCAATCAAGAAAGCCATGGTCCACGTCTTAGCGCGGTAGATCCGTATCATGGGCGAGAGGATACTGATGGCGATTGCCGAAATGACCGACATCGTTCCGATGATGTTGACGTTGGCGTAGAGTGCCGCGAGCGTCGCGTCACCAGGTCCCGAAACCAGCCCGAGAACGACCATCACGGCGGCTGAGCCGACGATGACGACGTCGTAGGGCAACGTGGACTCGCTCCGCATGATGTTGCGGACGTGTCTCCGTATCAACAGCACCGAGACGATGCCGACGGGCCAGGGCAGGGACAGCGTGACCGAGTTCCTGAGAGTCACCGCGAAATCCCAACCGGGATCCGTCCAGTAGAGGGAAGCAATTATGAACATGCCGATGAGGCCCACGACCGTAGGCAGATTTGCCAAGATCTGGTCCGCTATCGAATCTCCTTGCTGCCCCAACTAGAGAACCCCCAACCCGAAGAGCAAGCCACCGATTACGACTACCCCAATAAGGAAGGCCTTGATCAGGTCTTCACCCGCAAGAATTGCCTTGGGGACAGGGTCATCGCTCAGGTAAGCGCCTATGGCGATGTTCTCCTCCGCGAAGCTCAGGTAGTCAGCCACAAGTGCCGCCATCGAGTTGTCGTTTGGCCAGATCTCACCAGCGACGAGCATCGCGCCCGTCGCGTGCAAGGCCTCGTAGATGACGATGTTCGAGGTCTGGTTGTGTCCCCCGATCATCACAGCGGCTCCGATGTTGTACCTGTGGATCTTATCCACGTCGGACATAACGAGGCCGGTGTTGTCGGGGTAGAAGTTGATGTCCTCGGGGACGAAAGCCTCGGGATGTCCGGCCTCAGCATAACCCGCCTCCATGAAGTCGCGAGACATCATGGCATAGACGGCGTTGGTGGTGCCCGTTATGATCCTGACACCCAGCGGAGCCGCTTCCTTGGAGATCTGCTTAAGCAACTCCAGGGTGGCAGGCACGAAGGCGAGGGTCGTCAAGCCACTTGAGTGCCCCCAGAAGTTGGCGCCCGTCCATCCCGTGTCGAAGAGGAGAGGTGTCCCTTTCTCCGTCGCTACTCTGACCGCTTCGAATGAAGCTTCCACAGTTGGTATTTGACGTAGTTTGGTACCCTTCAAGACGAATGCTGATACCAGTAGTGTCCCAAAGGATACAATGAAGACTGCTAGTATGTCTACTCTTACTAACTGAAAACTCATTTTGTTTTCCCCTTGTTTTTTCTGAATTGAATCTGATACTTTCTTATTTAAAATTTTGGACCTTCCAATGGGTATTTCGTGATTTTTTGTAATAATCGTGTTAAAACGTAGGTATCCTCCCTCTTTATTCGCGCTTTTTACTTGCATCCATTATGCATAAACTCTATTAAGATTATTTTATTAGTGATGATATTTCTACTATATCTTTTAATTCTTGAATAATATTAGGTTTCTGATACCCGAATTTGTTAACTCAATTTTATTTTTCTAAATGTTTGTGTCACAAGCGGAACATAATAGCCACTTGGACTCAACGCGCCATTAAGCTCGCGATCATTCATTTCCCTTTAGGGTTATTCTCGCAACGCGCACGTTCATCCTATAGATTGCTGGAACCACGATCAACAGGGAGATGGCGAGGCCAACGACCCTGTACTGCGCCGAGAGGGAGAGGACGATGATGGAGACTCCGATGATGACGGTGACACACAAGACGATCAGCAGCTTCCTCACGTCGAATCCCCCGAACATCTGGACCGTATTGCTGATCTCCGTCTCCTTGTCCACTTCGAAGTCGATGAGCTCGTGCATTATCTCATTCATCAGGGAGAAGGGTATGATGATCATGAGGAAGGGCGTCACGAGCAGATCGAGGGGCCGGAACGCTATGTAGGTTATCAGGAACTGTTGGACCCCCAGGAATAGGACGTGGGAGATCACGTCCCAGATGGGCGTGGCCTTTAGTCTCAGAGGCCTCCAGGAGTAGAAGAAGCCCACGAAGGCGAAGACTACCCCGAGGAATAAGGCGAAGGGGCTCACATACGCCAGCATGAACAGGCCCGCGCCCAGGAGGGCCAAGTTGGTTACATAGCTCTGATTCCGGGTTATCTCTCCGCTGGCGATCGGGTTCCTCTTCCTTTTCTCGAGATCGTAATAGTCATCCACGGCATCCTCAAGGTCGTTGTACATGTACCCGTAGGCTGTGAGGCAGAGATTTGCGGCGAAGACTATCAGTGCTTTGTATGTGAAGAGATTTGCCGGAGAAATCAGGAAAATCACAGGAAAAATCAGTAAAAGCATATGGGCGTAATCCCATAATCGTGTGAATCTGAAAAAAATATGCGAATTAAACATCAACAATTACGCCAAGGCGACTCTATAAAGAGGTATCTACACGCACGAAACCATCTTTTATCTAACTGTAGTCCTGTCTGGCGTAGCCGTCGTCCGTGGGTTTCCCGTTCATTATCATGGTCACGAAGTCGTTTCTGGTGATCGTGTAGATGTAAGTCCACAGGCTCATCTTCCTGATCCTGCGAACCGAGTAGTTCACCTTCATCCTCTTGTCCAGCACCATCTTCCCCATGGGCTTCAGCCTCTTGTAGATCTCGATGTCATCAGAGTAGGGGAGGTCCTGATAGCCCCCGATCTCGAGGAAGGTGTCTCTGTCGAAAGCGGAGTTGGCCCCGCAGAGGTGATAATACCCCGTAACCGAGAACACTCTCAGCATGTGGTTGGATATCCCAAAGAGCAGCCTGTAGATGTAGGTCTCGTACTTCCTCATGCCCTCGTAGTCGAAGGGGTCGAGGAACCCTGTCACCGCGACCACGTTATCGTCCTCGAAGTGCTTCTGAGCGACCTCGAGCCATTCAGCGTAAGGTATGCAGTCTGCGTCGGTGGTGACTATGATTTCGCCATTGGCGATCTTGGCGCCGTCGTTCCTGGCTCCACCTACCCCCTTGCTGACCTGCTGGATGACCTTGTCCGCGTAATTCTCGGCGATCTCGGTGGTCCTGTCGCTGCTCTGCCCATCAACGATGATGATCTCGAAGTCTTCCCGGGGGATAGTCTGCTCCTCGAACGCCTTGAGGCATCTCTCGATGTTCTTCTCCTCGTTGTAGGTGGGGATGACGACGGATATCATGAAATTCCACTGATTCTTGATGCAGCGTTCCTGCCGGATAATAAAGCTTTATCCATATTGAAATATTCCCATTCCCCGAACCTCCCGATGGGGACCACGTTGACGCTCTCCAGGTAGTCGTGGATGATCCCCACGTTCTTCTTGTGATCGAGGTCATAGATAACGTAGGCGTACTTGAAGGCGGAGGTGTCGCACACCATTATCTCGTCTTCCTCCTCGAGTATCCCGGTCTTGATGAGATCCTCCAGGACCCGGTCCCGGATACTCTCGAGATTTACGCTGTCCTCCCTGTGGGTCACCTCGACGAGGATGCTGCTCGCATCCCCGGGGGTGGTGTGCTCCGAGAAGTTCATGGGGAAGCTGATGCGGTTGAAGATGAGTTCGTCTTCGGGGAAGTAGAGCCAGTGCTTGTCGATAATCTCTGGCGTCCTGACACCGATGTTCACGCAAACAAGGGAGTTGTAGACAAGGGCGCCCGCGGCTTTGACGACCTCCTCAGGAGGGTCGTGAAGCATATCGACCATGTCAGGTAAGGGTATCGATGAGAGCACCTTCTCAGCTGAGATCTCCCGGTTCTCCCCGTCCTTCGTGTACTTGACGATGACATCGTCACCGGATGGCTTGATCTCAACGACCTTAGAGCCCGTGGAGATATTGAGGCCCTTGGAGAGCTGGTTCGCCAGGGCGCCGATTCCTCCGTGCATGGGGTACATGAACTCGGCGTTAGGCCCGAAGTCTCTCCTGATGCTTCTCGCGGCCCCCTCTTTCATCTCCTCGACGCTGGGGGAGGGCACCCTTCCGCTGATCCAGTCGATGTTCATCTTGGACAGGTCGTACTTCCAGATCTTCCGGTTGTATGGGATCATGTAGTGTTTCGCGATGCCGTCTCCGAATGTGGAGTAGATCCACTCCTCGAAGTTCGTTGCCTCGATGGGCTTCCTGTTGGTGACTCCGTCGATGCATTCCCGGATGACGTCCTCGGGGAGGTTGTGGAGGTTGACCTCGAATGGGTACCTGGCGAAGGCTCCCTGAAGGTAGATGAAGGCCTCCCGCGTGTGCTTGAGGAGGTTTCCCTCGAGCTGGTCCTCGAAGAGGGCCCTGATGTGATCGTCCCGCGTGAAGAGGATGTGGGGGGCGTAGTCGAAGATGAAACCGTCGATGTCCACGCTCTTGCAGAGGCCGCCTACCCGAGCGTCCTTCTCGAGGATGACGTAGTCGCCTCTTAGGTTGCGCGCCGCGCTCAGCCCTGCGAGCCCCGCTCCTATGATGGGAATCATGGCTAATACGAATGGTCCCGGTTACATGCCTTAAGAATGATTTGGAAACCCCATCTGAATATATCAGTATTCACGGAGTAGGGGCGCTACTGGCGCGCTCTCCGGAGCATCTCCAGGCATTCGTCTCTCAGAAAGCCCACCTCTATTTGGATACTGGACTTCACAGGGGTTGATCCAATGTCCTCAGGCCCTCCTCCGTAATAGATCTTGGAGAGGTTGGCCCGCTCGCAAGCCTCCTGGCACATCCTGCAAGGCTTGAAAGTTGCGTATATCTCGCAGCCTGACAGGTCGATGGTGTCCAGGACTTTGCAGGCCATCCTGATCGCGTTCATCTCAGCGTGGGCAGTCACGTCGGGATCCGCCAGTGCTGTGTTGTGGGCCACGCTCAATATTGTCCCGTCCCTCACGATGCAGGCCCCGAAGGGCTCCTGGCCCTTCGCTATTCCTTCCTCGGCTTTATCTATCGCGATTCTCATGAACCTCTCTTCAGCCATCTTGGGCACGAGAATCAGATTGTATTCCACGGATACTTAACGAATGTGCAGTGGCTTCAGGAGACCGTCGCGTTGTGTCACTCACTAGCTACGCGGTTCGCGTGCGCAGCGCTGCAGATCGGGTTACACGAGGAGACTGACACCGAGACGCTGGGTCCTCTGATAGCCTGACGAGGATTTCCCTAGCCAGGTTATCCTACCCTGCTAGCTTTCAGCCTGCCCTGGTCCACCCGTTGACGATCCTAACCCCGTCGACCGCGTCCCTCGCTGCTGCGTCGGCCCCGATCATCTCAGCATAATCGTTCGTGATGGGGGCTCCTCCGATGAGGATCTTGAGCCCCTCCCGTACTCCCTCACTTTCGAGCTTAGCGACCACGTTCTCCATCTCCACCATGGTGGTCGTGAGGAGTGCCGACATTGCCAGGATGTCGGGGGAGTGCTCCTGCACAGCCTCGAGGAATGCCTCGGGGGAGATGTCGACTCCCAGGTCGATGACTTCGTAGTTGGCGGCCCTGAGGAGTGTGAGGAAGACGTTCTTCCCGATGTCGTGGAGGTCCCCCTTCACGGTTCCGATGACGGCCTTCCCGGCGTGGGACACCTTCCCCGCTGTGAGGTGGGGCTCCAGGACCACCATCCCCTCTCTCATGGTCTCCCCGGCCATGATGAGTTCGGCCAGGTAGTACTCCCCCTCCTCATACTTCTGCCCCACGATCTCCATGCCTTTGGCCATGCCCTCGACGACCGCATGATAAGCGGGGATCCCCGTCGCGATAGCCTCCTCACACGCCTCCTGGAGGCCGGGGATGTCGAGCGCGACGATGGCGTCCCTTAGCTTTCCCAGGATCTCTCTCTCGCCTGCCACGCTCAGTACCCCCCGTATTTCCTTATGAGCTCTAAAACTCTCTTATACTGCTGGAAGCTCACGTTGTTAGGGACGGAGTGATCGGAGTGGTAGATGTAGCCTCCTCCCTCCTTGGCCGCGGTGACCTTCTCCCTGATCTCCTCCTCGATGGGCCCGGGGTCGTCGAGGGCCATGAGCCGGACGTCGATGCCCCCCATGTAGGCCATCTTGTTTCCGTACTCCTCCTTGAGTTCCCTGAGGTCCATACCCGCCTTGACCTCGACGGGCTGGATGCAGTCGATCCCCTCCTCGATGAAGTAGGAGATAAGCTCCTTGACGTTCCCGCACGTATGGAGGATGACCTGCATGTCGTGGCCGTGGAAATAGTCGCAGAGCTCCTGGAAGACGGGGTGGAGCTGATCCTCGTAGTGGCGGGGGCTGAAGAAGAGGCCGTGGCGGTATCCGAGGTCGCAGAATAGGTAGGCCCCGTCGAATTCGAAGCCCCCCTCCATCATCCTGTCGCACATCGTCATCACGAGGCGGGCGTCGGTCCAGTACATGTCTTTCACCCATTCCGGCTCCATGAGAACCGCCCGGAGCAGCCTCTCCGAGGCGACGTATTTCTGGAGCTTGTCGTACCCCACGACAGCTTCGTAGGTGACGTAGCGCCCCCTGCTCCTCTCCCTCTGGGAGTCCTTGAGGTCGGAGACCCAGTCTACCCTGAAGTCGCTGGGCTCCAGCCTCGGTTTCAACGCCTCCCAGTCCTCCCGGCTCTTGCAGGGATAGTCGATGATCATGGGGGTCGTGGAGAAGTCTCTGTGGTTCTTCCTGACTCCGCCGTAGCTGTCCTTCTCCACGATGTACTCGTCGTCCATGGAGATGATCTCCTCCTTGAACCGGGGGCTCGTGTCCGCCTTATACCCCACGATCTCGTATCCGAAGTAGTCCTTGGGCTCGATGCCGGAGGGGAGTCCCTCGGAGCGCCACCTGTCCACGGTGGCCTGCCACGGGTTGTCGTGGATGGGGACCCTGTCGGGCTCCTTGTGGTCTAGGGCCATCCGGACCCTTTGACGGGAATCCATGATGATAACCGGTTGTGTATCTGGGTTTCAGACTTTATTATTCTTCGCCGGTCCCATTTACGCTGGATCTTATCAAGTCACTGCCGTCAGGGGGGCTTCATTTAAACATCCTTAAGCATTAGAGGGGATCGCATTGTCGCTCTTCGAGTACGCCGTCGAGCAGAAGACCTTCGAGATCCACGGGGTCAAGGTGGGCGGGGAACCGGGCATCACCCCCACCGTGATGATTGGCTCCATCTTCTACAAGGGCCACAGCATCGTCCAAGACCCGGGGGAGGGCCTCTTCGACGAGAATCGGGCTGAAGCTCTCATCAAGGGGGTCGAGGAGCAGACGGATATGACCGGGCTCCCCGGGATGGTGGACATCGTCGCGGAGAACGCGGTGGCGGCCGGGCGGTACATCGACTTCGTGGCGGGGGTCACCGAGATGCCCCTGGTCATGGATATCCCCTCTGAGGAGAGCCAGGTGGAGGTCCTTCAGTATGCGAGCGATCAGGGGCTCCTGGGCCAGGTCGTCCTCAACTCCTTGACCCCTCACTCCGGCTCGCATGTCTACGAGAAGATTAAGGAGGTGGGCTGCTCCAGCGCGATACTCCTTCTATACAGCACCGCCACCCTGCTCTCCTCCGATAAGAGCGGGCTCCTTGAGGCCATCCTGCCCAGGGTGGAGGACGCCGGGGTTGAGAATATCCTCGTGGACACCGCGGTCATCGATGTCCCTTCTCTGGGTCTCGCCTCGAAGGCGGTTCACAGGATCAAGGACGGTTACGGGTACCCTTCGGGTTGCGGGGCCCATAACGCCATCTCTTCGTGGAAGAGGCTCAGGGAGAAGTACAAGAAGGACGCTGTCACCTCGGTGGTCGCCGTCGTGAACGCGCTGCCCGCGGCTTTGGGGGCTGACTTTGTGATCTATGGGCCTATTGATATCGCCGGGGACGTTTTCCCTGCGGTCGCTCTCGTCGATGCTGCTTTCAGTCAGCTTCAGATCGAGAAGCGGGTTAGGCCCGGGAGAGACCATCCCAGGTACAGGATAGGCTGAGGCGTGCCCGGCCCTACAGGGTAGAATCCCTTTTTGCTAGTAACTCTTTTTAAAATCCCAATTGAAGGATCACCTGATATGACAGGCATCGAAGCTCTATTCGACAATTTCTGGGTCATCTTTCTCATATTCAGTCTCATCTGGCCTCGGTTCCGTCAGCAGTCTTTGGACCGTTCCCGGAGGAATGAGCTCCTGGCTCTTGGGAGGAAGAGGGGCTCCAACGTGATCACCATCATCCATCGTCAGGAGACCCTGAGCCTCTTCGGCCTCCCCATCGCCCGGTACATCGACATCGACGACAGCGAGGCTGTCCTCAGGGCCATCAGGCTCACCCCCGACGACGCTCCCATTGACATCATCATCCATACCCCCGGGGGCATAGCCCTCGCGGCGACCCAGATTGCCTACGCTCTCGACGCCCACCCGGCGAAGAAGACGGTGATGGTCCCCCATTACGCGATGAGCGGGGGCACACTCATAGCTCTGGCAGCCGACGAGATACTCATGGACCCCCACGCCGTCCTGGGGCCCGTGGACCCCCAGCTCGGGGACGCCACGGGAGCCTACCCCGCCACGAGCATCCTCAAGGTGTTGGAGAAGAAGAATGTGGACGAGATCGACGACAAGACGCTGATCCTCGCCGAGGAGTCTAGGAAGGCGGTGGCTCAGATAAGCGACATCGTACGGAACCTCGTGAAGGATCCCTACGGCCCCGAGAAGGTCGAGGAGATCGTCGAGGAACTGGTGAGCGGTAAGTACACCCATGACTTCCCCATCACCGCCGAGGAGGTCTGCAAGCTCTTCGGGGACTGCGTCCGCAGGGAACTCCCGATTGAGGTCTACAACCTCATGAACCTCTACAAGATGGAGGCTAGGCCCCGGCGCCCCAGCGTGGAGTTCGTGCCCTCGGCCCCCCTCAAGGGCTCGGGCTAGGCAGGCCGCCCATAATTTTTTTTTATTGGTGTGGCCGCGCGTGTTTGGGGTGTTTTTAGGGTTTTTTTTGGTGTTTGGAGTGTTTTTATGGTTGTTTTTTGTTGTGTTCGCTACTGAATTGCTTTTACGCGCACGGGTGAGGTGAAGAAAAGAGTATGGGGAGGAGGGAGAATGGACTGGCTGTTTATTCTTCGACCCACCTATCTAAACTGGCAGGCCCTTTTCTAGGGCAACACTCCTTCCTCATCATGCATCTTCTTCATCTGGAACCACATTGACGAGCGCGGGCCCTTTCAATAATTATAGGTTTTAGGGCCGATGAGATGCTTTTCAACCAGCCGCTTCCCCCACACACGAGTAGACCAAACTCAAAACTCACATGATCGCCGTCAACAGAGAAGAACCCATGCCTCACAGGAC
>JADHWM010000077.1 GCA_016783485.1 Candidatus Bathyarchaeota archaeon | reverse complement strand
TCCACAAAAAACTCGAGAAAACCCTCCCCAACCACCGCCAACACGAGAAAGAACTCCAAAAATACATCGCCATACCCGCAAACTTCCCCTACCAATGATAGAGGGGGGGGGGTAGCGGATCCGCCTATGAAAACACCTCCTATCACCGGAAGCAACCCGAAAAACCCCCCGATGCGATCCGAATCATGTCAAAAGGGGCTATCATGCATGACAGAAACCACCCCCAAAAAACCGCTATAACCGGTAACATTTACGACTGGTGGGGTCGCCCGGATTCGAACCGGGGATCACGCGGACCCAAACCGCGTATCGTGCCAAGCTTGACCACGACCCCGCGACACTCTGGATGGACGCAACACAATTTAATGATATCGAACAGCGCTACCCATACCGCCGCCGGGATCTCTCCAAAGACTCCACCACAGGCATCGACCCCCCGGCCAGCATCGTAAGCATCGCCCCCCCACCCGTGCTGACGTGGCTCATCCGAGAATCCACATCCATCATCGCAGCCAACCCCCCCAGGTGCCCGCCCCCCACCAGGGTGAACCCCCCACACTCCACCATAGCCCGGAGAATCTCCTTAGTCCCCGTGTTAAAGAGGCGCCTCTCGAACATTCCCATGGGCCCCTCCGCCACCGCCGTCCCCGCCCCCCTGATCAGCTCGCAGAACCGGGCAAGTGTGTTCAGCCCGATATCGAAGATATTCCTCTCATTCGTGACAGAGTCCACATGGATCTCCACCCGTTCACCCCCCACGTCCAACGCCACATCCAAAGGGGTCTCGATCCTGTCACCGAACTCCGCCAGGAGCGCCCCCGCCTCGTCCACCAGCCTCCTCTCGGCCTCCGGCAGCGCCTCCACCTCCTCCCGGGGATGCTTCTCCGCCAAATGGAAAGGCTCCCTCACCAGCCCCCCCACCAGGACCCAGTCCGCGATCCCATCCTCCAGCACCCGCCTCATCGCCGGGATCCTATCCTCCACCTTCACCCCGCCCAACACGAAGACACTCGGCCTCGCAGGATCCACCAGCACCTGATCGATGGCCCTCAGCTCCGCCTCCATGAGCCTCCCCGCCACCATGGGCACCACCTCCCCCAACCCCACCAGGCTCGGCTGGCTCCTATGGGCCGCAGCGAACGCGTCATTCACCACGATATCGAGAAGAGGCGCCAGCGTCTTCACGAACTCCGTCTCGACCAGCTCCACCGGAGGCGCCTGAACATTCTCCTCGGGGGCAAACCTGAGATTATCCAGCACCAGGACCCCCCCCGGCCTCAGCGCCTCGATGGCAGCCAAGGCCTTCTCCCCCATCACATCCCCCACGAAGGAGACCCGATCCCCCAGATACATCTGGAGAACCCTGGCGTGCAACTCCAGAGACGTGAAGTCATACTTTCCCGGCCTGCTCTGATGGGTCCCCAGCACCACCCCCGCATCCTCCAGATCCTTCAACGTCGCCACCGTCGCCCTGATCCGGGAATCATCCAGGATCCGCTTGGAGACGGGATCCAGAGGCGAGTTTATGTCAACCCTCAGGAACACGGTCTTCCCCGAGACGTCGACGTCATCCAGCGTCAAGAAATCAAAGGGCATAAGCTACCTTCAGTCCCCCGATCAATACTAGGGGCGATATAAATATACCTAGCACACAAAAACGGCGAGACAAACGAGGGCAATCAACCCTCAATGGAAAACGAGAAACTGAATCTAAAGCCCCGCAAATATCCGGAACGCCTCAATAAAAGCCCCTTAATATAATCCCCCTCAACTAGAAGGACCAAGGGGGAGCCAACTGGAGTCCATCAGGGAAGTCATGCGGGGCAACCTCCTCGTATTCACCGTCGGGGACGCGATACGCCAACTCTCCATGTTCATCACTTTCCCCTACTTCAGCCTCTACATCCTCGCCCTCGGCGGTAGCCCCGTGGACATCGGCATCGTGAACAGTCTCCGCCCCCTCCTGAGCCTGTTCATCTACCCCATAGCCGGGTACATCTCGGACCACTACGACAGAGTCCGGGTCATCACCATCACAGGCTTCCTCACCGCAGGCATCTGGCTCATATTCATGCTCGCCCCCGACTGGAAGGTCCTCGCCCTGGGGAACCTCCTCATGGGCGCGATGACATTCTACTTCCCCGCGGCGAACTCCCTCATGGCCGACTCCCTCCCCGAGAACCGGCGGGGGGCGGGCTACTCCCTCTGGATCGCCATCCCCAGCGCCATCGGCGTCGTCTCCCCCTTCATCGGGGGGTACCTCACCACCGCCTGGGGGGTGATACCCGCGATGCGGTTCCTCTACGCCCTCACATTCACAGCGACCATAGCGATCGCCATCATGAACCTCAGATTCCTCAAGGACCCGTCGCCCCGCCGACCGGGAGCCGGGACGGAGAGCATCCTGAGCGTGGTCCTGAACTCCTATAGAGACGTCGTCGGGGTCCTCCGCTGGTTCCCCCGGAACCTCAAGTATTACACCGTCCTCCTGGCCACCAGCTTCTTCTTCAACAATCTGGTCTCCTCCTACTGGATCATCTACGCCGTCGATGTGATCGGCCTCGACAAGCTCCAGTGGGGCACGGCCCTCCTCATCACCTCCCTCGTCAACGTCGTCCTCCTCCTCCCCGCGGGGACCGTGATCGACAGGATAGGATCCAAGAGGGTCCTCACCCTCGCCCTCCTCGCATCCTCGATTCCCCTCATCATGTTCCCCTACAGCAGAGGCCTCATGGACGTCGCCCTCATCGTCGTCCTGGGGAGCATCGTCAGCGCATTCCTCATCGCCGGCGCGCCAGCCTACATGGCGGAGTCCGTCCCCCCTCACATGAGGGGGCGGGTCATGGCCGCGATAGGCCAAGGAGCCCTGTTCATCAACATGAGGGGCGGGGGCGGCGGGGGACCCGGCATGGGGGCCGTCCTCACAATCCCCGCCATAATGGGGTCCCTCCTGGGAGGATTCATCTACCAGACATCCCCCCGACTCCCGTGGTTCCTCATGGGGGCCTCCATGCTAGTCAGCGCTTCCATCTGCGCATTCTTCATGAAACCATCTGAGAGATAGGCCTTACCCGACTAGAGAGCCTTCACGAGCAACTGGGAGAGATCCAGCACATCTAACCCGGGGTACCCCTCCCTCGTGGCCGACCTCAGGTTCAATATGCAGGCAGGGCAGCCAGTCACGATGCTCCCCGCCCCCAGGGGAGCCAGATCCTCCTCGAGTTTCTGGGCTGCAACCCTCTCGGCCAGCCCGATGTCATAGGCCATGAATCCCCCGCCCCCACCGCAGCAAAGGGTGTGCTCCCCGCTCAAAGGGCTGTGGGCTACGTCGAGGCCGGGGACAGCCCCGAGCACCCTCCTAGGCGCCTGGTAGACCCCGCAGTGCCTCCCCAGGTCGCAGGGGTCGTGCCATGCGATCCTCTCCTCAAGACCACTGAAAGACAAGCGTCCCTCCCCGATCAATTCCTCGAAGAGCTGAGACGTGTGGAAAACCATGAACGGAGGGGGGGCTCCCAGCTTGGAGAATACCCTAGAGAAAGCGTAGAAACACCCTGCGCAGCTGGTCACCAGGGCCTTCACCGATCTGCTGAACCCCTCCAGCACCGACCGGGCATTCGCAGCGGCCTCATCCCACTGACCATTCAGATACAGCACCAGGCCGCAGCACGTCTCGCTCGCCCCGAGGAGCCCAAAGTCCACGCGAGCCCTCTCCAGGACCTTCGCTGTGGACTGGACGATCCCCGGGAGCCTGTAGGAAGCGCTGCATCCGGGCCAGTAGACCACCTCGTTCCCGCTGTAGCCGAACCTCTCCTCGACCTCCTCCCACCAGATCGCCCTGTCCTCCCCGGGCATGCCCATGGGGTTGCCCTCCCCCCGAATGTTCTCCAGGGCGACCCGACAGTGCCTCGGTCCCTTCCCCCCTTCCACGACCTCCCTCCTGGCCCTGATAATCGCGTTATTGATCTCCAGGGTCCCCTCCCCCAACTGATCGTAGCACTGGCCGCAGGATGTGCAGCTGTAGAGGATGTCCACGACCTTGTCAGAGGCCTCCAGCCCTCCTCTGAGCAGACCCCTGGAGACGATGAGCCTCCCCTTAGCCGAGTAGGTCTCGACACCCCCGAAGAAACGCTGGACGACGCAGAAATCCTTCTCCTTCCCGGCTCGCTCGTTGACTCTGAAGCCCTCCTTGGTTTGTACGTAATCCGTGAGCCATCGATTCAGGGAGACTGTTCCTCGTAAAGCCCGTTTCTTTTCTCTGCCTTCCTCTTGGAGTTCACTGAGCTTGGCTCTCAAGTTTTCGGCGTCGAGGGATTCTCTGTCGTCAATTATTATGTATGGTCTCTGTTGAGAGTCAGGTCCTCTGTCATCGATGTTTGTAAGAGCCTCTATCCCATTATTCGTAATCAGCTCCAGCAAGCCATGGGGCGATGGGTTTCCCGTTATCACGGCGATGGGCAGGTCCGCGTGTTCGATCCCAAACGCTCCTCTGTGTGAGTATACGTACCGGTCCTCTACACTCGTGAGGACATTATCGTTTCCCAGGATCGCTACTAGTTCCTCGATGATTCTATCTGTTTCGAGGTCGTCTCTAGGGATCATGAGGGGGCTACTCTCTGTGATCTGTTCAATGGCTATAAATGGTAGCCGTAAAGATTCACGAGCCAAATTGGTGCGTGTTGTGCTCCTCCGAAAGTATAAAGAACAAATAGCGCCAAGGACTCCCAAGGCGGTTTGTTATGGCTGTGGGTTGGGCCGGTAAAACTCTGCAGATAGACCTATCCACTGGAAAGATCTCGACGGCCCCCTGGAAGAACGAGGCCAAGATGTTTATGGGCGGGAGAGGGGGGAACGCCTGGCTCTTCTGGAAGAACTCGAAGAGGAATCAGGACCCCTTTGACCCTGATGCCCCCGTGATACTGTCGGCTGGTAGCCTCGCTGGGACGGGGCTCATAGGTGCATCCAGGATGGAGGTCACCGTGGTGTCCCCTGCGAAGACCGAGTCTCACTCACTCGGAAACGTGGGGATGGGGAGCTCCTGGGCTCCTGAGCTAAAATTTGCGGGATACGACAACATCGTCATCAAGGGAAAGTCGGATATTCCCGTTTATGTCTCCATATTCAATGACTGCGTGGAGCTAAGGGATGCCTCCGGTGTCTGGGGTAAAGGGACCTTTGAGACCCAGGATTTGATGCGGGAAGAGTTGGACGATGATGATGTCCAGGTCGCCTGCATCGGACCCGCAGGAGAGAATCTAGCGATCCAGGCAACGGTGGAGCACGGTTATAGGAGTGGGACCCCCGTGGGGGCCTCTTTTGGGGCTAAGAACCTCAAAGCTGTCGCCGTGCGAGGGACGAATCCCGTCCAAGTCCACGATTCCGAAGCCGTCCTTGATCTGAATCGGGTTCTCGTCGAGAAAGTGAAGGAGGCGAAGAAGCGGGAGGGCATCGTGAGAGACAAGGGAACCGACGCCTACCTCCAGGGTTTCATCGTGGGGGATGCCGGGGTCGTGGGAGACTACGAGAGCCATGCCTGGAGGGATAGGCCCGACATCAAGAGAGCCTACGAGGAGAACTTCATCGGGGACAACTATGTGAAAGAGATAGGCTGTTTCGGATGCCCCTTCCCGTGCCAGCCCCTCTACGAAGTCGAAGGAGAGGGCGCCATGATATGGAGGTGCTACCCGACCTACTGGCCCTGGAAGGTGTGGATGACGGATCTGAAATCCGCTTTCCTCGCCCATAGGATGATGGCGGACCTGGGGATGGACAGCAAGGAGATCGCTACGACGGTGTCCTGGCTCATGCGCCTCTACCGTGAAGGAAAGGTGACCGATGCGGATCTAGATGGCGTATCCTTCGAGAGGGGAGACCCCAAGGCAGTCTTCGAGACCGCGAGGAAAGTGGCTTACAGGGAGGGATTCGGCAAAGCCCTCGGTAATGGCCCGGTGTCATTGGCGAAGGAGCTCGGTGGCGACGCCCTCGACTATCTGCTCCACAACCAGGGGCTTACGCTGAGGACATTCGAGTTCCGGGCTGAGCCCGGGACGGCCCTCGGGGAGGCCATCTCTGCTCGGGGTAACAGTCTCAGGGCCACGACTTATCACATTGTGCTCTGGGAGAAACCCGCTCGTGACGGTTACGGGGGGGTGGACCCCCAGGAGGTCAAGGAGTCCTATGCATGGTCCAAGGCGAAATTCGGCTCGAAGGATGCGATAAAGGCGACAGCGTACACGGGGAAGCCCCAGTCCCTCATCTATGAGATGAATTGGGCCGCTGTAGCGGATTCCCTGGGTTACTGCACCACGATGATCCGGCCCGGGAGGACCGGGGCGCCCGGCTCCCAGTTCGGGGACCCGTCTTACGCCTTTGCGGCGGAGAGAGTCGCAGCGGTGACGGGCATCCCGTTCGACGAGGCGGGCCTGTACGAGATTGGGGAGCGCGTCTGTGGCATCGAGCGGGCGATCGTGGTGAGAGACGGGAGGACTAGGGAGACCGACGCGATTCCAGACTTTTTCTTCAAGGTTCCCATCCCCGACGGGTATCAGGAGGGGCGGAAGCTCGACAGGAAAAAGTTCGAGAAGATGAAGGACGAGTACTACCAGCTCAGGGGATGGGATGTCGCAACTGGCTTCCCCAGGCGCAGCACTCTGGAGAAGCTTGGGCTAACCGAGGTCGCTACCAATATGGGGAAGATGAAGAAGCTTGGCCCCGAGCCTCAAGGAGGTTAACGTTGTGGAGATGGTTCTCGACGTTGACATCGAAAAGTGTGTTGGATGCAGGACGTGTGAAGTAGCATGCTCTCTGAAGAACACGGGCGCGGTCAACCCTACGAGGAGCAGGATCCGGATCGTTCGCTACGAGAAGCAGGGCGCGTTCCACAACTTTATCCCCATGGTGTGTCAGCAGTGCAGCACGCCCCTCTGCATGGAGGCTTGCCCGGTTAACGCGATCAGCAGGGACCTCGAGACGAGCGCCATGATTGTCAACGCGGATATGTGTGTCGGATGCAAGGTCTGCGCCATGGTCTGCCCCATCGGGGGGATAAGCATGGACCCGGTCACCCACGTGGCGTTCAAATGCGATCTATGCGGAGGCGACCCGGAGTGCGTTAAGCTCTGCGACTCGGAGGCTCTCAGCTATGTCCCGAAGGTGAAGGCTGACATAAGGAGGAAGAGGGACAAGTCTAGAAAGCTCTCCGAGCTATTCGTACTCATGGAGTCTCTCACCTAGAATTCCCTTTTTATCTTTCAACCTATACCCATTAGGTTACACGCCTCCATGGAGCGTTGCTGAGATAGGATATCGAATCGTACCCACGATAATAGCCGAGTCGCAGTCCGAGCTCGATGTAATGCTCGCTCGCCTTGGAGGGAATGCTGACAGGGTGATGCTTGACCTCATGGATGGCAGGTTCGTAGCCAACACTTCTCTCGATTTCGACTTTCAATTGCCGTCAAGCTTCGAGTATGAAGCCCATCTCATGGTAGAGGACCCCTCCGAATACATGGAAAAATTGGTTGATCGCGTGGATTGGGCCATACTCCACATCGAGACACTGAAGAACCCTGAAGACGAGATCCATTATTTCAAAGAGAACGGATTCAAGGTCTCCCTCGCAGCCAACCCGGGAACTCATCTCGAGGAGATCCTTCCCCATCTAGACCTGTTGGATGGAATCCTCGTCCTCACCGTTAACCCGGGCCAACACGGTGCAGAGTTCAAGCCTGAAACCTTGGATAAGATAAGGCGGTTGAGAGGATTGGGGGTAACGTTGCCGATCGAGGTGGATGGAGGGGTCAACCCGGATACCATTCTCGAAATTAAGAATGCCGGGGCAGATGTCTTCGCCTGTGGATCCTATCTTATGCGGGACGATGACGTGGCCAAGGGGATCCAGTCTTTGAGAAAAGTTCTCGGAGACTAGGTCTCACTTATGGCATTGATGAAGTCATCCATAGCCTTCAGTGCCTCATCTTCGCTGTCGTACTCTACGATCTTCAGCTTCCTGTTCACGCCTATCATCGCAGAGAGCTGTCGCCCCCCCTGCCTCCTGTAAAGGCAGAGGATCGGCTTCCCCATCGCCTCGACCCGCCCGATCTCGTAGCCCACGCCCAGAGAGGGGCTCGACACTTCGGCCACGAGGGCGTCGGCATCCTTCAGCCATCCCGTGTCCAATTCGTAGATCCCGTAGTCATCCAGCTGGATCTCTTGGGTGTAGTCGAAATCGAAAGAGTGTTCGGTGAGGACCTTGCCGTGTCCCGAGAGGTGCTCGATGAAACGTTTGAAGAGAGGCTTGTCGGCCTCGGCTCCCCTGATGGAGCCCGCGAAGTAAATCTCCATGAAATATCTCAATGGCGTCCAGTTTTAAAATGTCCCCGATGGAACCCAAGAAAAAAGAGGTGGACTACGGATTTCACTCTATTCCGGACCCTGTCGCCTCGGGCCTGATATCCGAGAAACTCACAACGTAACACGTCAGGGAATCTAGCACTCCCTCGATCGACCTGATCTGAAACGCGATGTCCCCCATTCTCTCCTTCGTCTCCGTTTGAATGGTGGCGTAGAAGTCGTATGGCCCGAAGATGAGGTTGGCTTCGCTGACCCCCCTTATTTTCCTAAATTTGTTTATGATGTCCTTTGGCACCCGATGAGATATCTTCCCTAGGATGAGTGCTTGCTCCATGGATGAAGTAGAAAAAGGGGAGAATTTATAGGTTGTAATATCGCTGGGGTGCTCAAATAACGGAAAAATCCCTCGTCTCCCCGGATGTAACGAAAATTGAATAAAAATTCGCATTAACATGTGTAATCCTGATAGAGACACTCGGAGCAGCTATCAGCTACAGAGAGATAGAGAGAAGGAAGCCCCGAGAAGTAACTTTCGAGTAGTTGAAAGCCAGCCCGGATGAATACGACGACAAGACGATATCATCGAGGGCTTCTTCCACGGCTGGGAGATAATCGTCCTGAGCGAGAAGCTGGAGCTCTCGGGTTTCGCAGAAGACCATCACACGCCCAAAGGAACGATGATCTGGGTGGAAGGCGGGATACCCCTGAAAATCCATGATTCACTCCAGAGACAGCAGATGATGGGACCCGAGGAACGGTTCGATAAAATCCGGATCAAAGGAGAATATGAGACAGGATGACAATACGTCCACACGGGAAACTATGACTCCCAGATCAAACCAACCGAAGTAGAACTCCTCCAATGGTCCCCCTAAACAAACAGAGCAAGCCCAAATCCCAATATATAAAAATGCAGGAATAACTCCTCCAACTTCTAATCATATGCGCGCAGGCGAATTAAATAATTCATGATTTATTTGGGATGGTCGGTCTCTGACATATTGGAGGATATGAAGGAGACCGGTTCTCCCAAGTTACTGTTCGAGAACCTCGATTTAACTCCGATCCACACCATCCTCTGGACAGGACTACACACCGAAGGCCCGGGAAGGCCCGTCGAATACCCGCCCGAGTGGGATCTGAAGGCCCTGATGCTCCGCCAACTACTCCAGATACCCTACATGAAAGACCTCGTCAAACGCCTCAAACGCAACCCCATCCTCAGAAAAGCCTGCGACTACCAGCACAAAGCCCCCACCGAGGCCC
>JADHWM010000076.1 GCA_016783485.1 Candidatus Bathyarchaeota archaeon | reverse complement strand
TGAGGAGACTCCATGAGCGTCCCCTACGGGAGCCAGAGCATGGTGGAGCCCCTGCGGAGGGTCCTCGTCAAGAGGCCCGACCGCGCCTACGCCGTCGAAGACCCCCTGAAATGGCACTACACGGCCAAGCCCGATCTCGAAGAGGCCCGGCGGGAGCACGACGCCTTCGTCGCCGTCTTGGAGGCCGAGGGAGTCGAGGTCAGTTATCACGACGAGCTTCAGCCCGGCAGGGCGGACGCCATCTCCACCTACGACCCGGCTGTTGTCACCGATCGGGGGGCGATCATCTTGAGCATGGGGAAGCTCCTGCGCAGGGGGGAGGAGGACCCGATGGCGAGGCGGCTCGAGGAGCTTGGAGTACCTATCGTCTACAGGGTCCACAGCGAGGCCAGGGCCGAGGGAGGCGACTGCCTCTGGTTGGACCGTGACACCCTCGCCGTGGGTCAGGGGTTCAGGACGAACGCCGGGGGGCTCCGCCAGCTGAGGGAGGCACTGCATGGGATGGGCGTCGAGATAGTCCCCGTTCCCCTCCCCTATTTCTACGGCCCCGAGGCCTGCCTCCACCTCATGTCCCTGATCAGCCTCGTCGACCACGATCTCGCCGTGGCGTACCCGTCGCTTCTCCCCGTTCCCTTCTGGCGGACCCTGAGGGAGAGGGGTGTCGATCTCATCGAGGTCCCTGAGGCCGAGTTCGACACCATGGGCACCAATGTGCTGGCTCTGGCCCCCCGGGTGGGATTGATTCTGGAGGGGAATCCTGGGACTGAGCAGGCGCTGAGGGATGCGGGCTGCCGGGTCCTCACATACAAGGGGGACGAGATCACGCTAAAGTCCGAGGGCGGGCCGACCTGCCTGACCAGACCTATCCTGAGAAGGGCTTGAACGGAAAACTACGTTTAAAATGGAGTGGGGGGCTCACTCGCCCTTTACCTTGTCCAGGTAGAGCTTCCTCCTGTAGAGGACCCCCATGACGTCGGCGGCTCTCTCCGGGGTGGTGTACACCGGGATCCGGGAGGCCTCCATGATCCTGGCGGACTCGGGCTCGACGTCGGCCGAGGGGTCGATCACTATCACGGGCTTGCCGTGCTGCTGGTAGGTGTTGATGAGCTGGCCGTTGAGCCACTGGTAGATGCCGGCGAGGTCCTCTTGGGGGACGTCGGGGAACATGGTCTTGAGGATGGCGGTGCCGAGGCCGATGGTGACCAATCCGTGGATTTCCGGCTGCTTCAGGACCATCCCGGGGACGTTGAGGAAGCTGTTCATGTTCAGGGTCGCGGTGAGGTCGACGGGGTTCTTCGGGTTCCCGAAGGCCGGGATGACTCCCAGGATCTCCTTCTGGGTCTCGTCGCTCAGCGTGGGGACCTTCATCCTGTTCTGGATGAGGCGGTCGGCGGTCTCGACAGCAACTCCGCCGCTGTTGGAGACGATGCCGATGTTGGGGCCCTGGGGGAGGTCGCAGTAGAGGAGCCCCTTGACGTAGTCGAACATCTCCACGGCGTCCCCGGCCCTGACGACCCCCGCCTGTTTGAAGGCGGCGTCGTAGATCTGGTCGCTCCCGGCGATGCTCCCCGTGTGGCTGGCGGCGGCCATGGAACCCTCCTCGGTGACCCCCACCTTGATGACTACGATGGGCTTCTCCGGGGTGATCTCCCTGGCCTCCTCGTACCACTTCCGCCCGGCCTTGAGGCCCTCGATGTACATCGCGATGATCTTGATGTCCGGGTCCTCGCCGAAGTATTTGAGGTACTCCCAGCCCTTGAGGTCGGACTCGTTGCCGCTGCTCACGAACTTGCCCACGCCGACTCCGAGAGCGGAGGCGCGGAGGTAGAGCTGGAGGCCGTAGCCTCCGCTCTGGCTGATGAACGCGACTTCCCCGGACTCGTGGAGGAAGGGGATCATGAGGGCGCTGAGCTTCCCGGGGCTGCTGGTGACCCCCATGCAGTTGGGGCCGATGAACCGTAGCTTCCCCTGGGAGGTCTCCCGGATCTGCCTGATGGCCTCCCTCCCTTCCTCGCCGGTCTCTCCGAAGCCGCTGGTGATCACGACGGCTCCCTTGATCCCCTTCGCGACCATGTCCTCGAAGACGCCGGGGACGAAGCGGGCGGGGACCACGACGAGGGCGGAGTCGATGTCGCCGGGGATGTCCCGGACGTTGGCGTAGCACTTGAGCCCGAGGATCTCCTCGGCCCGGGGGTTGACGGGGTAGATGTCCCCCTCGAAGCCGGTCTTCTGGAGTGCGGCGAGGAGCATGTTCCCCCATTTGAAGGGGTCGGTGGAGGCTCCCACGACGGCGACGCTCCGGGGCATCAGTATCTTGTCAAGGGCTTCCCTGGCTTCCATGTTCAAAACCTCTGAGACGATTCATCAGACAGCCCCTTATACCTATATAAATTTAGGTGGCTGACTGAGTCTGCCTCCCGTGACCGCAGGGGGAGCCAAGACTCGCCGCTAGTCCTCGATCTGATGCAGGGGATCGAGCCCCTGTTCTACGGTCTCTGATGGCTTCTCCTTCGCCTCGGATCTCTTGTCTCCTCGGTCTGGGAGATACGTGAGCAAGACGATTGCCACCATGCAGGCGAGGAAGAAGATCATGTACCTGATCAGAGGGTCCATCGTGTTCAATGAGGGGTCCGCTGAATATCAGGAACCCCCCGGAACCCCGCGGAATGGCTGTTCCAGGGAGGGTCTCCCCACAGCAATCTATTTAATAGCGGTTCTCTCTACTTGATCGAACATCGGAGGATTATTCAATGGTCAGATTCCTAGGCTTGGATTATTGGATGAAGGTGGAGGAGATCGCGAACGGGGACGAGGAGTTCGAGATAAAGTCCCGGGCCTTCGTCGCGAGCTTCACTTTCAATGTCACCGAGGGCTCGGACGTCCCGGCGATCTACGTGAAGTTCGACAACGGGAAGGTCGCCGAGGTCAGGGAGCTCGCGGAGGGGGAGAAGACCGACTTTACGTTGGAGGGTCCCTACGATATCTGGACCCAGGTGAACAAGGGGGAGATCGAGGGGGCCAACGCGATCATGACCCGGCAGCTCATGTTCAAGGGGAATATGAGCGAGATCATCCGGTACAGCAAGGCGTTCCTCAGGCTGTTCCAGGTGATGGAGCAGGTCCCGGTCGAGTACTGATCCCTCGGCCCTTTTCTACGGAAGGTCAATCCTGGGTAGCTTTGAGGATGATCTTAGACGGATCGATGTTGGACAGCGGGCTTCGCCGAGACCATGAGGGTCAGGGCCTCCTCGGGGGAGAGGCTTGGAACGTCCTCGACGGAGCAGTGCTTCATGGGGGTGCACGCGGGTTCGCCGAAGGCTTCTATGCACGCATTACATGGTTTCACGTTGATTTCCACACCTGTGGCAGGAACGGCGAATATATAATTTATGACCCAGATATCCCAAAATAAAGCATAGATGTCCTAAAATGGACAGAGGGGGGGGCGAACACTACCGCCAGCGGAGATATCTGCCGTCTCTTTTCCCTTTATCTGGAACGCCAAGAGTCGATTGGCACGTACGCAAGTCTCAGTCAGGTATCGCGGCTACGACTGTTATCTCTATCTGGCCCCCGGCGAGGCCCGCCTCGACGCATGTGCGGGTCGGAGGTTCCCCTGGGAAATACTCCCTCCACAGGGGGTTCAGGTACCTGGGCCTGTCGTCGATGTCCTCAAGGTAGACCGTTGCTTTCACGACGTTCTCCAGCGACAAGCCGTTCTCCTCCAGCACCCCTTTGATCCTCTCGAAGGTGTCCCTGAACTTTGACTCCTTGTCATCGCCTCTCCCGATCATTCCGCTGAGGAATAGGAGGTTACCAGCTCTACGTGTCCTTGAGATTAGTGGTTTGGACATTGTAAGATCGAATCGCCCTTTGTGAGTTATAAATTGAGTCTATCGTGGCCGCGCGTGTTATAGATGAGTCTGCGTGTTCCCCCTCGCATTACTCCTGGAGTCCGTTCACGCCCAGGATGAGCGCCATACCCTTGTGACCGCAGGCTGACGCGAGCATGTAGTGTACCGGAGGCGGCACATGACCCCACCGCAGTTTCTTACTATAAACGCGCGCCAGCGGAGACCTCTCCCTTTTTCGTGCACGAAGCGCGGAATACCAGGAGAAACACCCAGATATCTGGGATGCTAGTTTAGCATCGCCTGCGTAAACTATCTTAATATCTCCATCGTCCAGATTCTTTCAGATGTCCCGGACCCCCAAGAAAGGCTCCATTGTCACCGCTCTCCTCACAGTCGGCATCTTCTACTTCTCTTTCATGATCCTGGACAGGGGCCTATCCCTCATCTACGGCTTCAACTTCCAGCCCTACGGCCCGTGGGTCCCCCCGGGATTCACCGTGTGGGGTCACGCGGCCAACGGTTCCCTCGCCGCCTTGGGCACCTATCTTACCTTAAGGCTCTACGGGTACGGTGAACGAGAGAACCGACTGTACCTCCAGATTCTGGCCTTAGCGATCTTCGCCGTGGTCGGCGCAGTCATTCCCTACATGGCTGATGCCGAACACTTGATCAAGAACGGTGCGGGGGCTACTTTGCCGGCCTATATCGTGGCGAACGATCTCTACGTGTTCACGTGGGGGCTTCTTTCCCACAGGGTCTTGGAGTCCAACCGAGCGAGGGCTATCCTGCTGATGTTCATGGGCGCCTCTTTCCTCTTCATCCACCTCTTCTTATACGTGCCCAGATTCCCCGAATTCTATTGGAGCTAGAGTTAATGGCAGCAATCGATCAGTTTTCACCATCTGCCAGTGTTAGCCCAGATCAATAAAAGAGGAAAGAAGAGGCACTTTGCACATACGCTATAGTTGAGTACTATCTGAATATCCCGCAAACAGACGAAACAACCCCACAGCCATTCAAGCAAACCAGGAGCAAAACAGTAGATATCCAGTCGCGCGCGCCTTGCGTGCATATAGCCCAACAGACAAAATATATCCATGCATCCAGGACGTTCATCGGAATTCTATTTATATCTGGAAAAGAACTCATCAACGCGGTCGAAGGGAGATATCGAATGAACCTAGAGACACACCTCGCCGGACAGGCCGAGGACGTAAAGCAAGTAATACTCCGAATAAGCGATGTAGCCAAGACTATCAGGGGGGGATTCGCCACCAGACAGGGGGCCTCGGACGCCTCCAACGTCTACGGTGAGCAGCAAGCCGCCATGGACGTCTGGGCTGACGAGCTGCTGATCTCCGAGCTGAGGGATTCCGGGCTGGTACGGTACGTCGCCTCCGAGGAGCGGCCGGATATGCTGACCTTCCAGGACTCCACCTCGGACCTCGGCGTAACAATCGATCCGCTGGACGGCTCCTCGCTCATCGGCGTCAACCTCGCTGTCGGGACCATCGTTGGAATCTACCGGGGGAACCTCCTGAGCCCCGGGAACGAGATGCTGGGGGCGATGTATATCCTCTATGGACCCCTGACGACTCTCACGTACTCCCTGCGGGAGGGCGTCCACGAGTTCGCCCTGAACGACCGGGGAGTCTTTTGCCTGCAGGAGGAGAACATCACTATCCCTGAGGGGAAGATATACGCCCCAGGCGCACTGAGGAGGGACTACCTTCCAGCCCACAGAGCCTTCATTGAGAAGCTCGAGGAGGAGGGATACAAGCTGAGGTACAGCGGCTCCTTCGTGGCTGATGTCCATCAGATTCTCCACAAGGGAGGCGTCTTCACGTATCCCCCCTTCGCCGGCAACGAGAGGGGCAAGCTGAGGCTGCTCTTCGAGGCGATCCCGATGGGCTTCATAGTCTCCCAGGCGGGCGGCTCGGCAAGCGACGGCCGTCGAGACCTGCTCTCTATAAAGCCCGAGGAGGTCACTCAGCGTGTTCCTGTCTACATAGGCGGCAAAAGAGAGATAGAGTTAATCGTGAATATGAATAAGGAGTGATCAGGATGAACGAGCCAATCCCCGGTAATGTGCTGTTCGAGAGCCTTCGAGACAAGGATGCGATAATCCTCGCCTCAAACGCCAGGATTACAGCGGGCGTCGCAGAGGGAATCTTCAGGGCGGCAAATGACTTGGATTCAGCCGTGATCTTCGAGATCGCCCGGTCTGAGTGCAACGTCAACGGAGGCTACACGGGCATGGTGCCAAGCGAGTACGCCGAGGCTATAATGGGTGCCGCGGAGGAGATCGGGTTCGACGTGTGGGCGCTCCACGCCGACCACATCACCTTGAAGAAGGGCACTCCCGAGGATATAGCCGAGACAGGGAAGCTCATCGATGCTCAGATCGATGCAGGGTTCACCTCGTTCGCAATAGACGCATCGTATCTATTCGACCATCAGGGCGGGAATCTCCGGGAGGAGCTGGCCCAGAACATCGATGTTACCACGGAGCTCGCTAAGCACATCGAGTCTCAGATGAGGGGGAAGCCCTTCGGGCTCGAGGTGGAGGTCGGGGAGATAGGCAAGAAGGATGCCCACGGGCAGGTCGTCACGACCCCCGAGGAGGCTGTCACCTTCGTCAAAGCGTTGAACGAGAACGACGTCTTCCCCCAGGTGTTGGCCATCGCCAACGGGGCCTCCCACGGGAACGTCTACGACGAGCACGGGAACATGATCGAGCAGGTGTCCATCGACATACTCCAGACGAAGGCAGTCGCCAGGGCTCTGAGGGAGAACCACCTGGACGTGAGGATCGCCCAGCACGGGATCACCGGTACCCCCCGGGAACTCATCAGAAGCGTCTTTCCCAGGGGGGACATAATCAAGGGCAACGTCGCCACTTTCTGGCAGAACCTGGTCCTGGACCTGTACAAGGTGTATCAACCGGAGCTGTACGGCGACATCCACGACTGGACCCTCGAAGAGTACAGGCCGAAGAACCCCGGCATGGCCGACAACGAGGTTTTCGGGAAGAATGTGAAATACGCCATAAGGCAGTTCCGCGAACGCATCAACGATGTGGACGAGGAGACCGTCGACGCCATCGAGGCCCTGTCCTACGGGGAGGCCCTGGTCTTCCTGAAAGCATTCGGCTCCAAGGGGACGGCCTCCATCGTCAGGAAAACGCTGTAGCGTACGTGACATTAAACAGAAAAATGAAGAGTCACTTTGCGCATACGCTATAGTAGACGTGGTTCTACTTGACATGTGAGACGCGCGCGCTGCGTACCTGATCGATTTACGGGAGGATGAATGGCTCTCATAGATCGCAGGAAATGTAGAAGCATGCGAATTCGTTGAGGCTGGCTTCGAATTTGTATGTTCTACTCCTGATGCGCTGATGGTCTTCAGGATACGCAACTAAACGGGGGCTTCGGCTACGGTCAGGGAGTGGGGTTCGAACCCTACCGCCAGTGGAGTTATCTCCCGTCTCTTTCCTCTTTTTTCGTGCGCGCGACTTTGTCTTTACCGACACACGCGCAAGCCTTGTCCTTGAGGAGCTGGTGGAGGTCCAGCCCGTGGGGGGTGGGAAGTCCGGCCTGGGCCTTGTGGAGAAGCTGGCCGTCAAGAAGAGGAGAGACGCAGAAAAAGCGGGAGAAGAATAGCGAGGGCGACGCCCTTTTTTTGCGTTTCTTTTCTCATGCTAATGGTCACAATTTGTGACTATGTCTTGTGACTACAGGAGCTGAGTCGCCCTTATATGCGGTCGGAAGACTCTGCGTCTCGGTTGGTAAGATGGCGAAGAAAGCTCTCGTGAAACTGCTTCGGGGAGACCCGAAGGGCGTGTCCAAGATGGCGAGTCTGCTCTCCCCCCGTCTCACGGGCGTGAGGGAGTCCGCATCCAGGTTCCAGAGCCCCTACAATAAGTTCCCCCTGATGTAGAAGTGGATCGCCTTTGAACCTGAGATCCATCGCGCCGGACGACGTCCCTGCTCCCGCAAAGCTGTTCCTGGTTGGAGTGGTGTTCAACGGGATCGGTAACGGGATATTTAACGTGGTCATGCAGCTCTACTTCGCCTCCATCGGGATCAGCAGCGCGACCCTGGGTTCCATTCTCATGATGAACGCGTTGAGCGCCGCCATGCTGACGATACCCATGGGCGTCGTGGCCGACCGTTACGGTAAGAAGAGGCTGATGTACGTCTGCGCGGGGTCTCTCATCGTCGCCGTGCCCTTGTTGTTGCTCACGAAGAGCGTGTTGATGTTCAAGCTGGCTTTCCTCTCGATAGGGGTGTCGAACGCGGCCGCCGTGGTTTTCAGCCCGATCTACTCCTCCTTCTTCGATAAAGGCGAGATGGACAAGGCCTTCGGGTTCTACTTCGCCCTGAACATCGCCACGACCTCTCTGGGGAGCCTCCTCGGGTTCATCCCTCCCCTCCTCGTCGGGAGATTCGGGTTCAGCCTGTCCTCTTCGTACTGGAGCTTCTTGGCCTTCGGGGCTGTCTTTTTCGTGTCTCAGAACTTTTTCTATCTTCTGGCGATGAGGGACTATAAAGAGTCCGAGGCGGGGAATGGCTTCAGCTTTAACCTGGCTTCTAAGGATTTGGTCTTTAAGATTAGCCTGATTCAGCTCCTTTCCGCTGTGTCTGTCGGGGTTTTCTTCAGCCTCTTTCCTTTCTATGTGAACAGGAAGTTTGGCCTGGAGTCGGACGCTCTGGGGGGTTTGTTCTTCGTCTCGAATCTTTTCTCGGCTGGTGCCCAGGTGCTCTCGTCCAGGGTCTCGAACAGGCTGGGTTCCCTGAGGACGATTGCGGTGGCATTCGGTCTGGCGGCGCCTTTCTATCTGCTCATCCCTCTTGCGCCTTCGTTCGCCTGGCTTTCGGCATTCTACGTGATGCGGTTGAGTTTCGCTACCATGGCTGCGCCCCTCCTCAGCTCCACGTTGATGAGGGATCTGGGGGAGGAGGAGAGGGCCACGGCGAACAGCGTCAGGATGATGGCGATGCAGTGCGGGGGGGTCGTCGGCCCCTGGCTGGGAGGGGCGCTGATGGAGCGGGTCTCCCTGGAGTTTCCGGCTTTCGTGGGGGGCGGCCTCTACGCCGCGATGGCGGCTTTGACCTTCCTGATGCTGAGGAGGGCCCGGCCTGTAGCCGTGGTGGGGCCCGTCCCAGCGGTCGATGCTCCGATGGAGGGTCCTCTCCCGGCGGACTCGCCCATGCTATTCGATGAATGAAGGCCCCGTGATTTTCTCTTGGAAATGGCGTGAGTTCAGGTTGGGTGTTTGGGAGATTATGTTTTGTCCCCCTCGAGCTTGAAAATGTGAGAATCCCCTCGCTGCACTGGGCGTGACCCGCAGGGCCCGCCAGATATCTTATCGACCCCCTTCGAGGGGGGGTTTTGGGGGGGGGCTGTCTCCTTTCGTTGTCGTTCGGGTGCGGTCTCGGCTCTGAGGGGTCATCGCTCATCTGGATGGTTTATGGTATGAATAATAGCCCCTTTTGGTATGATTCGATCTCGATCGGGAGGGTTTCCGGGCTCCTTTCGGTTAGGGGCGGATTGTTCAGACTCCGACGCATGACCCCCCCCTCCCCCCTCATACGGGATGAGTGTTGTTTGGGGTTGTTTTGTTGTTTGGCGGGTTTTTTGGGGTTTCTTTGGTGTCGCGTCTGTTACTGAATGGCTACTGGTTTGCTTGAGTGGGTGTGGGATGTTGGGAGTTCTTCTTTGCCTACGCATGATGTTTCCAGTATGGCTGTGATTAGCTCACACGATTGAGTGAAAATGGGGATATAGAGGAATTCATGTGACTATGAAAGAAAATAAAAGATTGATGGTATCTTTCATTTACTGTTATGTCTCGAAACATGGATAACATTTCCCGTGAAATATTGGACATATTATATTCCAATAGGTCAACTTCTGTGTGGGAGTCAGGGGAGGTTTCACGAGATACTCTACACGACGCACTTAGTTATGAGCAAAACGAAATCGATAAATGCATCAAAAACCTCGGTGCGCGTACTTATAT
>JADHWM010000075.1 GCA_016783485.1 Candidatus Bathyarchaeota archaeon | reverse complement strand
CAATGATGATTGAGACGGTTCTCCCAGATAAACCATGTAATCTTGTTAAAACACTCGACAACGACAGAATATCAAGGATAAACGTGAAAACGAATTAAAACCATTTAACCCACAATTATTGAAACGGCCTGCGCGCGACTCACACCCGCAAGGGGAGGCAGCATATGTGACAGTAATTGTTCGGCAGTTAGCGTTCTAACCGTCCCGTCTGGAGTGGTCTGCGTCCACTTATCTTTCACTTTCCGGTATGTCTGAGTGTATCCTCCCCGCTTGGTCGAGATGTATATTGTACATTCGTTATTCCTCAATCACGATCATCTCTTCTTCCATCATACAATATACGCTTCCTTCTTTCAAAACATACGTGTTCG
Organism: Candidatus Bathyarchaeota archaeon; assembly: GCA_016783485.1. GTDB lineage: Archaea > Thermoproteota > Bathyarchaeia > TCS64 > TCS64. The sequence goes on along the minus strand of JADHWM010000075.1, from coordinate 9,720 downwards.
TTACTACGTCTTCCCTACGATGAGGGATATCGTCTGGAGAGTGGCCAATGCTATCTGGGAAGTGATCTCAACCATCTTCAAGCATACTGGACTAGATGAAGTGAAGAAAGAGTATGGGGGGCTCATCCGTCATGAGAAATCTATTATATTTCGCCTTGTAGATGACATTGGACTCCCGGGACCGCGAATCACATGTTGAACTCCAGCGAGATCAGGCGCCTCATCGAGGAGAAACAGCTCATCATCGGGTACGTCGACCTGGAGACCCAGCTCCAGCCCACGGGATTCGACCTCAGCCTGGGGGCGATCCTGGGTTACAAGGGCGGGGGGAGCGTCGACTTCTCCAACGTGGAGCGGAAGATCGCCCCCACGGAGCCCCTGGAGCCCGACGACGAGGACTGGTACGCCCTCGAGCAGGGATGCTACACCATCGTCTACAACGAGGTGGTGAAGATCCCCCTGGACGTGGTGGCGATGGCCCGGAGCCGGAGCACGATGCTGAGGAACGGGGCATCGGTGGAGACCGCGATCTGGGATCCCGGCTACCAGGGCCGGAGCAGCAGCCTCCTCGTGGTGAGCAACCCCAACGGCCTCAGGCTCAAGAGGGACGCCCGGGTGGCCCAGCTGGTGTTCTTCAACATCAAGGAAGTCCCGAGAGGCTACGACGGCATCTACCAGCGAGAGAGGATGACAAAAGGGGAGTAGCCCTCAGCCTCTGTGCCTCAGGGTCTTCCCGGGTAACGCTCCCGTGTGCTCCCCCGAGCTTATCACGGAGACTCCGTTCACCAGGACCTGCTCGATCCCCACGGGATACTGATAGGGCTCCAGGAAGGTTGCCGTGTCCGCGATCCTGTCGAGATCGAAAACCACCAGATCCGCCCAGAATCCTTCCTTGATCAGCCCCCTGTCCTCTATGCCCAGCTTCCGGGCCGGGGCGGAGGTCATCTTCCTCACCGCCTCCTCGGCGCTCATGATCTTCTCCCCCTCGTCGTAGACGAGCTCGGGCCTCGACTCCCCCCGCACGTACTTCCTGAAGATCATGGGGAACGTCCCGTAGCTCCGGGGATGATTCTTCCCCCTCCCCAGGACCCCGTAGGGGGCGAGGGCGGAGCCGTCGGAGCCGATGACGCTCCTAGGGCTCAGGAGGACGTTCCTGATGTCCGGCTCGTTGTAGTAGAACCCGATGATCCCCCCCTGGGCCCCGGAGCCCTCCACGAGGTCGAAGTAGGCGTCGAAGGGGTCCTGCCCCCTCTCCTCTGCGATGTCTGCGATGGTGCGCCCTATTGGCCAGTCCTCGGGGTAGCTGGGGATCACGATCTTGTCCCACATCCCCCTCTTCGCGAGGCCCGAATGCCCGGGCCCGGGCACCTTGTCCGCGATCATGTCCTCCTTCATCCTCGCCCTGAGCTCGGGATCCTTCATCCTTTCCACTATCCTCAGGGACCCCCCCGCCTGAGCCCAGGGAGGAAGGATCGCGGTGAGCCCGGTGGCGCCTGCGATGTACGGGTGGAGGTCGCACATGACATCGACCCCCTTCGCCGTCGTCTCCTCCATCCTGGAGAGGGTCTCGGCGGATGTCCCCCAGGCCCCAATCTTGGCGGGGTGATGGGAGATCTGGAGGGAGACCCCGGCCTCCACCCCTATCTTGATGGCCTCCTCGATGGCCTGGATCATGGTCTCCCTCTCCCCCCGGACGTGGGTAGCATAAATCCCCCCGTGCTCGGCGACGACCCTGCAGAGCTCCGTGAGCTCCGCCGTGTCGGCGTATCTCCCGGGGGGATAGACGAGCCCCGAGGACATCCCGAAGGCCCCGTCCCGCATCGCCTCTCCCACGAGCCCCTTCATCTCCTCGAGCTCCCCCGACGTGGGAGCCCTCTCCTCCAGGTCCATGACGCACTGCCTCACAGTCCCGTGGCCCACGAAGGCGGCGACGTTCAGAGCCACCCCCCGGTCGAGCCTGTCGAGGTACTCGCCGAAACTGGACCAGGATGCATCTACCCCAAGGGGCCCGAGCCTCCCCACGATCTCCTCCCTGGCCAGGTCGGTGAGCGGGGCAACTGAGCCACCGCAGTTCCCGATAGTCTCGGTGGTGACCCCCTGCCTCACCTTGCTCTCCGCCCTCGGGTTCACCAGGAGGGGGACGTCGGAGTGGCTGTGTATGTCGATGAAGCCGGGAGCCACGATCAGACCCGCAGCGTCTATGATCTCATCAGCGTCGCCAGCCTGGATGGAGCCGATCTTGGCAATCCTGCCGTCCTTGACCCCCAAGCCAGCCTGGTAACCCTTCCTCCCCGATCCGTCGACCACGATGCCGCCGATTATCGCGAGATCCAATCCCATAAGAACTCGTACGAACTCAGATGCATGTGATTCTTAACGTTTTCAGGGCTCCCCCCTCGAGGCGATCTCCCTCGACTGTCGTAAATGAGGTTAAACTTGTCCCGTTCACGGCAGCCGTGTCGTAAAGTATTAAACGATCCCCCGGCTCAACCTAGGCGTTGAACCAGTATGAGCCTGTTCAGGTCTAGGCTGGCCAAGGAATTCGACGATAGGACAGCCCGGTTTCACACCTCGGTCGTCGAGGACCTCCGCATATTCGAGGACGACATCAACGGCACAGAGGCCCACGACATAATGCTCCACGAGCAGGGCATAATCCCCCGGGAAGCCCTCGCGAAGATCCTCACGGCCCTCGAGGAGATCAGGGCCCAGTGGCGCGCCGGCGAGGTGGAGATCGGGGCCGAGTACGAGGACGTCCACGAGTACATCGAGACCAAGGTGGTCGAGAGGGTGGGGCTGGACGTGGGTGGGATGATCCACACGGGCAGGAGCAGGAACGATCAGGTGGTCGTCGACATGCGCCTCAGGACCCGGGAGGAGCTCCTCGCGATAAACGCTCAGCTCATCGAACTCGTCGAGGCCCTCCTGAAGCGGGCCGGGGAGAACGTCGAGACCCTCATGATGCTCTACACCCACGGCCAGCACGCCCAGGTCGGCACCTTCGCCCACTACCTCGTCTCATACGCCGACGCCTTCCTCAGGGACTCCCAGCGCCTCTCCGAGTGCTACAGCAGGGTCAACCTGAACCCCCTGGGATCGGGGCCAGTCGGGGGGACCAGCATAAACGTCGACCGCCGAAAGACCACGGAGCTCCTGGGATTCGACGGCCTCGTTGAGAACAGCATCGACGCCACCAGCGGCAGGGACTGGGCCGTGGAGACCGCGTCGACATGCGCCATCCTCATGGGGAACCTGAGCAGGGCGGCAGCCGACCTCCTGGAGTGGTCCAGCGTCGAGTTCGCCTACGTCGAGCTCGCGGACGAGTACGCCTCCTCGAGCAGCATCATGCCCCAGAAGAAGAACCCCAGCACTCTAGAGCTCATCAGGGGCAAGTCATCGGAGGTCTATGGCTGCCTCAGCGAGCTTCTCACCATGGTGAAGGGGGTGAACAGCGGCTACTCCCAGGACCTCCAGCAGACCAAGATACCCCTCTGGCGCTGCCTCGACACCACCCGGACCAGCCTCGAGGTGATGACCGGGATCGTCTCAACCCTCGCCGTGAACGAGGCGAAGATGAGGGAACGGCTCAAAGGGAGCCTCACCGTCGCAGTGGAGCTCGCGGAGACCCTGGTCACCGAGGCCGGGCTCAGCTTCAGGGAGTCCTACCGGACAGCCGCCGCCCTGGTCAGGAAAGTCCTCGCCGAAGGCAGAACCCTCTCAGCCCTCACTCCCTCCGAGATCGACGCTGTCGCCGAGGAGGTCCTCGGGAAGGGTGCCCAGATTAGCCAAGAGCACCTCGACCAGGCCACCGACCCCGAGGCATGCCTCATGAGACGGAAGTCTGAGGGGAGCCCCCACCCTGACCATGTGAGGGCGATGCTCGAGAAAAGGGCCGAACTCGTCAAAGTTTACAGGATCCACATTGAGGCCCAGACCGGGAAGGTCTCGGGGGCGCTCGAGTCTCTGCGGGGAAAAGTTGCGAGCTACTCCGAGGGCTGATCCCCCCCGGATACTTATGAGGCATCTATATTTTTCATAAGTATCAGGGAACGGGAGCAAGGGCTCAGAAAGAATATATGAAAAAGTTCCAAAGGGATACACGTGCGTCTACCTGTCCCACATTGACGCACACAGGAGCAGCCTCGAGCTGCCGGGCCCTTGGGTCTTTCCCGAGGGTTTATCCTCCTTGTCTTGTCCAACGCTTATTACACGCGGTCCCCAGTCCTTCCCCAGGAAGTCCCAGATTTGAATAAGACTACCCCGAAAGTCGAGACCCTCAAAAACATGGTCGAGTATCAGAAGGGGGCCGTCGTGAGCAGGACGATCATCGACAAGCCCCAGGGTACGGTCTCCCTCTTCGCTTTCGCCGAGGGGGAAGGACTCAGTGAGCACACGACGCCCTACGACGCCCTGGTCCAGGTCCTGGACGGCGAGGTGGAGATAACCATCGGCGGCAAGGCGTTCCACCTGGACGAGGGGGAGACGATAATTATGCCCGCCGATGTGCCCCACGCGCTGAGGGCTCTGGGCCGCTTCAAGATGCTCCTCGTCATGGTGAAGAGCTGACGAAGACTTTATTGAACAAACACCCATCGACCCCAGGGTCGAGGCTGACCCCTGTTTCTTTCTCCTATATCAGGGATAACGCTCTTGAGAGTGCGCCGTAGAGCACGACATCATCCCCGAGGGGGGTGATCATGATCCGGGGATTCCTGTTGAGGAGGTGCCTGTCGATGTTCTCCAGGATGGGCTCCAGTATCAGCTCCGGGTTGTTGAGGGCGATGGAGCCCCCTATGGTTACGAGCTCGGGGTCGTAGGCGTTAACGACGTTGGCGAAGCCCACGGCGTTCACCTTCCCCAGCTCCTCGACGACGCGGAGAGCCGTCGCATCCCCCGCCTTGGCTGCACTGAATAGGATCTCGGCGTTTAGGATCTCAAGGTCTCCCCCCGCAAGCTCGTATAGCAGGCTCCCTCTATCCCCGTCCCTGAGCGAGTGCCTCACGAAGTTGGGGATGTTGCTCCCCGAGGAGTGGGCCTCCCAGTGCCCCGGGGATCCGCAGCCGCAGATCAGGGGCGACCCGGGATCGATGGTGATGTGCCCCACCTCCACGGCGTTCCCGTCCTTCCCGATGAGCAGGTGCCCGTCGACGATGGCACCGCCCCCCAGCCCGGTGCTCAGGGTCACATATGCCAGGTTCTCCAGGCCTTTTCCTGCGCCGAAATGTCTCTCCCCGAGGACGGCGGCTGCGCAGTCGTTCAGCAGGCTCACGGGGGCATGGAACTCCTCCCGGAGGGGCTCCGTCACGGGGATATCCTTGAAAGGGAAGTTGGGGGTGTCCACGATGCTCCCGGAGGCGATGTCGATGGGCCCGATGGAGCCCACGCCCACGGATTCCACGGAGCCCATCCCCAGCTCATGGGCCATGCGTACGATCTGGGCCGAGACTCCGAGGGGGCCGTTCACTCTATCAGTTCCCTCCGACAGCTTGGACCATAATCCTGAGTGGTCGCCCGAGGCGACCCTGATGTTGGTGGCCCCAATGTCCACGGCGAGGAAGCCCATCTTGATTCACCCATAAATGGAGAGGGGATAATGGATTAAGAGATTACTCCTGTCGTCGTCGCTTCGATTAGACCATGTTTTAAACCGTAGGCGCGAGAAGTGATCCCGTGATTGCATGCCCATAATCACGCTTCTAACCGACTACGGCATCAAGGACTCCTACGTCGCCGAGATGAAGGGGACCATCCTCGGCATCCTCCCGGATGCCACCCTCGTCGACATCAGCCACGACGTGGGGAACTACAGCATCGACGAGGGGGCCTTCCACATGGCTCGGAGTGTACCCTACTTCCCCGAGGGCACGGTCCACGTCGGCGTCGTCGACCCCGGCGTCGGGAGCCGCCGGAAGGGGATATTCATCAAGGCGAAGGGGGCCTGGCTCGTGGGCCCCGACAACGGCCTCCTCGCCCCCGCTGCGGAGCGCCTCGGCGTCGAGAAGGTCTACGAGATCGCGAACAGGGCGCTCTTCCCCGTGAAGGTCTCAGACGTCTTCGACGGCCGGGACACCTTCGGCCCCACGGGAGCTCTCCTCGCGAAGGGGGTGGACCCCAAGGAGATAGGCCCCGAGATCGACGAATATATCAGGATGCCCATGTACGAGCCGACGATCACGGAGGATGGCATCGAGGCGACCATCATCCACGTGGATGGCTTCGGCAACATGGTGACGAACGTAACCTATGAGGTGCTGGATCGGCTGGGGGTCAGCGGAGGCTCCGTCTTCGATGTCGAGGTCTCGGGTAAGAAATACCGGTTACCCTACGTGAGGCGGTTCTCCGCCGTCCCCGACGGGGAGCTTCTCCTCCTTGTCGCCGGGGGTGGTTACATGGAGTTCGCCGTCAATCAGGGTAGCGCCCAGGAGAGACTGGGTATAGGGAAGGGCGAGAAGGCCCTCTTCACCCTGCGGTAGACCTCTCAGACTGTCTCGTAGCCCTGGACTCTCTTCTTCCATTTCTCCAGGGAGAAGCCCGGGTAGTTGAAGACCGCTGCAGTCCCCGCCTCGTCCTCGAGGAGCTTCTTGGCACGAATCAGGATCTCCTCAAGATATTTCGCCGGGAACTTGACGGCGCCGTGGAGGTCCATGTGGATCATGTCCCCGGGCATCACCGTCATCCCCCCGACGGTCACCGAGACGCCCACCGCCTTCACCATCATGTCCCCGTGGCCCGGGGCCGTTCCCGTGCAGTAGTACTGGACCCCCAGGGGCTTGATGGCGTCGATGTCCCTCATGGGGCCGTTGGTGACCACGCCCGCCACCCCGAGGGCCCTGTACTGGGTGGTCATCATCTCCCCGAAGAGGCCGACTCGATTGGCGAGCTCCAGGGGGAACTGCTGCTCCGCCACGAGGATGACCGGCTTCCCAGTGGAGTCGATGTGCTCCGGGAGGGCCCAGCGCCCCACCCCGGTGTACTTCTCGGACTCCTCGCAGAAAACCACCGTCGCGACGTGGCCCACCACGGGCCCCATCTCCGGGTAGACGCACTTGATGCTGGTGTCCGTGTACCAGTCCCCGTACCATGCGTCGTAGAGCTTGAGGCAGTTGTCCGACTTGGGGTAGGTCGCCACCACGTTGGAGATTGTGGGTGTGTCTATCTTCCTGAGCTCCTCGATGATCTCGGAACCTTTCATATCCATCACGTCCACATGATTCGTAGCCGATTTAAGGCTTCCAGGGGCAGCCTCAACGATACTTGTCCTTCAGCGTGTAAGAAGGGTGGCCGATGTCCAGCTTCCCCGGCCTCCCCCGATACTTGGATGTATCCACACCGAGCCTCTCCGCCGTCTCGAGTATCCCCCTGTAGATCTCGTCGTCCAGGTAGAGCCCCTCCCTGCCCCTCTTCTCGAGCTCCCTCCACTCGGGCTCCCCGGGCACCATGATCTCATCGAATCCTGGGGCGAGCCTAGAGGACTTCATGTCGTCGATGAGGGCGTCCACTCCCTCCTTGAAGGTCTCGAGGGGGGTGAAGGCCTCGATGTCGATGGCGCCGAGGAAGACGCCACACCTCTTGAATGCATGGTCGCGGGTGACGACGTGGCCCAGCAGGGGACCCGCGAGGAGGTTGAGCATCATCGAGAGGGCCATCCCCTTGTAGCCCAGCCCCTCCTGCCCCAGGGGCAGCTGAGCGCCCTTCCCGTCCCTGAACAGGGCAGGATCATCGTGGGGCTTCCCCTCGTCGTCGATGTACCAGCCCAGGGGGACCTTCTGGCCCCGCACCGCGAGGATCCCGGTCCGCCCCCCGGCGATGGGGCCCAGGGACATATCGACGACTATCGGCTTGTACTTCCCGCAGGGGACTGCGAAGGCGATGGGGGCGATGGGAAGCTTCCTGTCTATCCCTCCCCACGGCGCAATGTAGACCCCGCCGGGCTGGCTGGCGATGCCGATCATGTCCCGGTCGAGGGCTATCTCCGCCCACTTCCCCACCCTCCCGATGTGGTGGATATTCCTGATCCCCGAGAACGCGGAACCTGCATCCCGCGCCTTCTCCATAGTCCTGTCCATGACCTCCCGGGCGACGGAGTATCCGTACCCCCAGTTCCCGTCGTAGAACGTAGTTGCCGCCCTCTCCCGGATGAGCGTGGGGCGTGAGCCCGGCTTCAGGCCCCCGTCCTCGATAGCCTTCACGTAGCCCGGGATCTGCTGGACCCCGTGAGAGTCCACCCCCTTGAGGTTGGAGAGGACGAGGCAATCCGCGACCCAGTCGGCCTCCTCCGGTTCCGTGCCCGCAGCTACGAGGATCTTGGATGTGAACTCCCGCAGCGACGCATCGTCTATTACAACCAACTCGAAAACCCGTGGGAACATCTGTCCCAGCCTGTATAAAACTGGCTTCATGCGCCCAGGGCTATTTGTCTAGGGAATTCGCGGAATGCGCATGGGCTTTCAACCTCATTTGCTCTCCGTATCCCGCGTGTGCATGATAGCATTTCACGGGCTATCCTGGGATGGATGCCCATAGCCCAATATCGCCATTTTTTTAGCGCTACTAATAATCATCATACAAAGACGTTGCGTTGTTTCAGACATTATGAATTACTCGTAGACATCGATTTTACACGCTAAAATCCCATAAAAACACCCAAAATGTGTTTTTTAATGCATTCATTTAAATTCTTTAAGAATAATTCACAAAAAATATATTTGATATGTAAACTTCATGGGTAAAGTTTGATTTCCCGGAAACGCGTACTAAACCCTCGGAAACCGTATTCCCTCTTGATCGCAAAGGTTGGTGAAGAAATCTATGCCTGACAGCCTCAAGCATCGACAAGGCGGACGAAACCCCGGCGACTCTGAGAAAGGGAGCGACGAGGATTCGGATCCTATAGCCGAGTTGTTCCAGCTGGACACCATTGAATGCACGGCCCTGGAGAAGGAGGCGCTGGTCCTGGTGACCCAGCTGCTCCAGAACGTCGAGGAGTACTACGCACTACGGGGGCAGATCAAGGATGTCATGGCGCAGGACCGCGTCATGGAGAACAGGATCAAGGATCTCATGGACACCCTCATCAGGGGGCTTCTCGTGGAGCAGACCTTCCTGGGGAAGGAGTTCACGGGCGTCGCCACCCTGTGACCGTGGTACGCTATTTGCTCAGGTAGAGGCTCCTGTCCACGACCTCGGCCTCGATGATGTCTCCGAGGTACCTCTCATTGATCCTCCGCAGGAGCTGGCTCCTCAAGTATCCCGGGTCCTTCCCTTCCACCTGGACCTCCACGGTGTTGCTCTCACTGAAAATGAAGGAGTCGAGAATGGAATCGTATAGACCCCTGGACCTCCTAGGGCTGTCGAGCTCTATCTGCTCAAGGTCGATGGATAGCTCTCCGGGAATCATAAAATCGTTATTGAGCGATTCACCTTTATTGGTTTATGAAGCTGGAGACGGTGTCCCTGAGACTAAATTTTAAGATTGCTCTATGAAACCTGTCTCAAGGACTAGAGCCATCGGTCCCTTGCATATATGGTCAACAGATGGATGAGATCACCGCCCAGCTGGCGCTGGTCGAGAAAGTTGAGGGTTGGTGGGCCCGATGAGATTTGAACTCATGATCTTTCGATTATCAGTCGAACGCTTTAACCGTCCTAAGCCACGGGCCCAGTCGCACAACCATTGATACCAAACCCCTTTTAAAATATTATCCGATTCTGCGAGGCTCT
>JADHWM010000074.1 GCA_016783485.1 Candidatus Bathyarchaeota archaeon | reverse complement strand
TTCAAGGGTAATCGTAGGATGGATATCTGAGATGTTGTCGAAGGTCGGGATCGAGGTGGTGGACGCCCACGCCCACTTCTTCACCGCGAGCACGCTGAAGGCTTGGAGCCTGAGGGGGAGGACCCGGGAGGGCTTCGAGCAGAGGACCCGCTCGAGGACTGACATGACCTCCATCGAGCTCCCCGACGAGTCCACGGACGTCGCCCAGCAGTGGGTGGACGAGATGGACCGATACGGGATCACCGCGATGGGCTTCATGGTGGGCGCCGAAGCCTACGACGACTTCCTCGAAGCGAAGACGAGATTCCCCGAGCGATTCATGGGATACGCCAACATCAACCCCGGCGACCCAGAGGCGGCGGAGAAGGTCGACAAGGCGGCCAAGGACGGCCTCCAGGGGATAAAGCTCTACCCCTCCTCATGGCCCGATCTCCACACCTACGACGCAGCCTGCTACCCCGTCTACGAGGCGGCCCTGAAGCATCGGTTCCCCGTCTTCCTACATTTCGGCATCACCATCGGGGGCCAGGCAGACCTCCGCCACGGGAATCCTCTAGACATTCAGGTCCCGTCCCGGGACTTCCCCGACCTAAACTTCGTCATCGCCCACTTCGGGGCCGGGTTCTTCAGGGAGCTCCTGCTGCTCCAGTATCAGGCGGACAACGTCTACATGGACTCCAGCGGCTCCAACTCCTGGATGAGATACCTCCCCTACGACCTCGACCTCAGGAAGATCTTCGAGAGAGCCATCACCGCGGGGGGCGCGGAGAAGGTGATCTTCGGGACCGACTCAACGTTCTTTCCCCGGGGATTTAGGGTCAACATACTGGAGCAGCAGTACGAGGCCGTGAGGTCGCTGAGCGAGGGACCCGACGCCATCGTGAGCGTGGAGGACATCTACGCCATATTCCGGGGGAACATTCTGGGGCTCAACGGCTTCACCCCCAAGAAGCTATGAGCCTCATACTCTCGCGAAAACAATATCCTCCGCCGTCCCCGACTGGATGATGGATGTACCCGAGCCTCACCGTCCCAATTGTAGTGAAGCCCTCCACCCTCAGGGAGTTCATCTCATCCCTCGGTTAGGACGTTCTGTACGCCTTCGACAGGAAAGTGGTCCAGCTCCTCGTGAACGATCGCCGTCTCTGGCCTCCTCGAGGCTTAGACCCGGGGACCGGGTTGTCGTCTTCCCGGTCATCGTGGGCGGCTGAGCCACTGAGCTATATTTTTAACGTTGATTGATGGATGACAGATCAGGGGGCCCAGGGGGCCGAGCCTGTGCTTGAGAGCCTGTCCCAGGTCGAGAGGGCGGTCTACGAACTCATCATTCGCGCGGGGGACCTGATGGCCAAGGATGTCCCCTCTAAGATGGCGGGGGTCATCCCCCGCCTCGTGAAGAAGGGGCTGGTCGAGGCCTATAGGAGGCCTGCGACCCCGGATAGCAGGAAGAAGCAGACTTTCCTCAAGGCCAAGAAGCGGGAGTAGGAGAACCCGGAGCGCATCGGAGGGTCGCCAGCGAGGGGTCTGGACCACCGATTCAATTCTTACTTCACCCTTTGGACCTCGGAGCCCTGAAAAACGCTTTAAGACCAGTCCAAGAGTCTGATACGAGGAATCCTGATGGATCTTGACTTTCTCTTCGTGAATGCTAAGGTGATAGATGGGGCTGGGAACCCCTGGTTCAAGGCCGACGTGGGCGTGAAGGGGGATAGAATCGAGGCGGTGGGGCCCCTATCGGGATCGGACTCCGAAAGGATCATCGATGCGAGCGGGCTCGTGGTGGCGCCGGGGTTCATCGACATCCACAGCCACTCGGACTATAACGTCATCATCGACCCGAGGGTGGAGAGCAAGGTCCGCCAGGGGGTCACCACCGAGGTGGTGGGGAACTGCGGGAGCTCCGCCGCCCCCATGAACGCCGACGTCAGGGCCTACCGGGAGAGGTACATGAGGGCCCGCCTCGGCGACGACTTCCAGTTCAGCTGGGAGTCCATGGGGGACTACATCGACATCATCGACGCCTCGGGGGCCTCCTTCAACGTCGTCCCCCTCGTGGGCCAGGGCACCGTCCGCCAGAACGTGATGGGCTACGAGGACAGGGAGCCCACAAAGTCGGAGCTCGAGGAGATGAAGGCGCTCGTCGCCGGGGCCATGGAGGACGGGGCCTGGGGGATGTCCACGGGCCTCATCTACACCCCCAGCACATACGCGGGGACTCCGGAGATCGTCGAGCTCGCGAGGGTCCTCAGGGGATACGGCGGCGTCTATTTCAGCCACATCCGGGGTGAGGGAGAGACTCTCCTCGAGGCGGTCAACGAGGCGGTCCAGATCGGTAAAGAGGCGTGCGTCCCCGTCCAGATCGCCCACTTCAAGGCCTCCGGGAAGCCCCACTGGGGGAAAACCGTGGACTCCCTGAGGCTCGTGGACGAGGGCCGGGAGCAAGGAGTAGACGTCACCTTCGACCAGTACCCCTACGTCGCCTCGAGCACGGGCCTCGCCGCCTACATGCCCCACTGGGCCCAGGAGGGGGGAGCCGACAGGCTCCTCGAACGTCTCAGGGACCCCGAGATCAGGGAGAGGATCAGGGAGGACCAGGGCGGCATCTACAGGACCTGGGATACCATCATGGTGGCCTCGGCGGAGAACCACCCCGAGTACGAGGGGAGACGGATAAGCGAGATCGCCGAGCTCGAGGGGAAGGACGAGTACGATGCGGTCTTCGACCTCCTCCTCTCCGAGGACGCCCAAGTCTCAGTGGTGAGCTTCGGGATGTCCGAGGAGGACGTCCGCCGCGTCATGAGGAGCCCCCACGGCATGGTGGGCTCAGACGGGAGCGCCGCCGCCCCGTGGGGAATCCTGGGGAAGGGGAAGCCCCATCCCCGGTTCTACGGCACCTTCCCCAGGGTCATAGGCCACTACGTGAGGGAGGGGGTCCTGAGCCTCCAGGAGGCGGTCCGGAAGATGACATCGGCCCCGGCCCAGCGCCTCGGCCTCGGGGACCGGGGTCTCCTCAGGGAGGGTTTCAAGGCTGATCTCACGGTCTTCGACCCGGAGAAGGTGAAGGACGAAGCCACGTTCGTTGACCCTCACCGTTTCGCCTCGGGCATCCCGTACGTGATGGTGAACGGGGAGCTCGTGGTGGACGGGGGAGAACACACCGGGGCTCTCCCAGGGAGGGCCCTGAGGAAAGGCCGCTGAGCGTTCAAAATATTTCTTTTCAGAAAAAATGGGGATCAGGACATGTCGTCCCGCATCCGGAAGTCCTCTTTCACCGTTGTTAGAACCACGTGGGTGTTGGTCCTCTCCACGAAGGGCATCGAGAGGAGCTTCTTGGTGAAGTCGCTGAGGTCGCTCCGGCTCTTGAACTTCGCGACCACCATCGCGTCCGTCTCCCCGGTGATGTCGTAGACCGCGCAGACGTTGGGGATCTTCGCGATCTCGGCGTCGGTCTCCAGGAGCTTCCCCTTGGAGACGATGATCTCCGTCACCACGGTGAGATCGTAGCCCAGCCTCTCATGGTCGAGTCGGACCGAGTAGTTCTGGATGACGCCCCCCGATTCGAGTCTCTGGACGTGGTTGATCACCGTCGCAGCCGAGACCCCGATGGACTTGGCGAGCTCTCTGTAGGACCTCTTCGAGTTTATGAGCAGCTCCTTGAGGAGTTTCCTGTCGATTTCGTCCAATGCGAACATGTTTCCACCTTCAATACGTGTGTGCTGGATATCCTCAATATATTGAACAGTTGTATATGAATTTTACCTATTTTTTGAATGTATATTGAGTCCAGATAAGATATTATATACATTCGCGAGGAAAATCTCCTCCTTGCCTTCTCGGAGACATCGAGCGATCTCTCCACTTCTCACTTCCGTATGCGAGGCGCCCCCCCTGACGTCTCAAGATGGCTGGGGCTCGAATACGATTTTGTTTAGATGAGCGTCCCCATTCCCCCTGAAATTAAACAAATGTATAGTATTTAACTTGGAAAGTAGCCATGTATCTCGTTTTTACTCCAATAAGTTAATATATGAGAAGTGTTTTGGTCACGGTTATTATGGCTGATTTCAAGTTGACCCACGAAGAGGCCGTTGAGCCCATCGACAGCCTGCTCAAGAAATGGGACATCAAGTACATCAGGCTCATCGTGGTTGACCTCGACGGCAACCCGCGGGCTCAGCTCATCCCCGAGTACGAGATGAAGTTCGCCCTCACCCTGGGAATAGGCTTCGACGGCTCCAGCATCGCCGGTTTCAGGGATGTGAACGAGAGCGACCTCGTGGCCCACCCCGATCCTTCCACCTTCCTAGTCCCCATGTGGGAGACCCCGGGCATAGCCACCATGTTCTGCTACATCGGCAAGCCTGACGGGGAGCTCTTCGAGGGGGACCCCCGGGGGCTCCTCAAGAAGACTGTCCTGGAGCTCGAGGACAACGGCTATGGATACAACACCGGCCCCGAGCTGGAGTACTTTTACATCTCCGAGGAGAATGGGGGATACGCCCCCTTCGGTTCAGGAGCCTACTTCGACCTCCCCCCGTTGGACCCCACCGAGGACATCAAGATGGAGACCATGATGTGCCTTGAGGCCGCAGGGTTCCAGCTGGACAAGGTCCACCACGAGGCTGCCCAGGGCCAGCAGGAGATCAACTTCCGCTACTCCGACGCGCTCAAGACCGCGGACAACGTCCTCCTCTACAAGCTGTGCGTGAAGACCATCGCCCAGAAGCACGGCAAGCTCGCGACCTTCATGCCCAAGCCCTTCTGGGGGGTGAACGGGAGCGGCTGCCACGTCCACCAGAGCCTCCTGGACCTGGAGACCGGAGAAAACGCCTTCAATGGGTCTGGCGACTACGAGGGCATCTCCGATATGGCCGTCAGATACATCGGCGGCATCCTGAGCCACGCCCGGGGCATGTCCCTCGTGGTGGCCCCCGTGGTCAACTCCTACAAACGTCTGGTGCCCCACTACGAGGCCCCCGTCTACATCGCCTGGGGGTTCCAGAACCGGTCGGCCCTCGTCAGGGTGCCCCGGTACCCGGAGGGGATGGACAAGACGGCCCGGATCGAGTACCGCCACCCCGACCCCTCCTGCAACCCCTACCTCGCAGCGGTGTCGATGATCAAGGCGGGGATGGACGGCGTCAAGAACAAGATCGACCCTCCCGAGCCCCACTCCGATAACATGTATGAATACTCCGAGGCCGACCTCGACAGGCTGAACATCGATATGCTCCCGGAACACCTGGGGGAGGCCATCGACTTCTTCGTGAAGGACCCGGTGATCACCGAAGCCCTGGGGAGCTATCTCACCAAGAACCTGGTCCAGATCAAGTTGAAGGAGTTCGAGGAGTACGGGGAGCACACGGGGAAAACTTGGGCGGAGAGCAGACCCGAGATCACCCAGTGGGAGCTGGAGCGCTATCTGGTTCGCTGCTGATCGTAACGGTCCATGCAGCTCCTCCCCATCTCCTCTATCTTCTCGGGGAGCGCATCCAGTTCGCCGATCATCCTCTCGTACCATCTGTCCAGTGACCCCCTGACGGCCTTCTTCATGGTCTCAGGGGAGACGGGGCGGTAGACGTATTGGTATCCCCCGAGGCCGATGAGCTTCTCCTCCCTGCTGGCGAGCCCTTTGTCCACAAGGTTCTGGAGGATCCGCTGGGCCGTGGATCTGCTCTTCCTGAGCCTGTCCGCGACCTCCTGGACCGTGGAGGCGCCTCCGGCGACGACGGCGCAGTAGGCCTCGATCTCGGTGGCCCTGACTCCGAGGGCGCATCTCATGATCTCGTCGGCGCTCATGTCGGGGGTGGTGATGAGGGACTGGAGGTCTTTCAACGACATTCCATGTTCAATGGTGTTGAACATCTTTAAGTACCTTTATATTTCGCCTGAACGAACCACCTCCTCGATCTATATGGTTACGGAAGTCACCGACGAAACCTTCGAAAGATTCGTTGCCGACAACAAGCACGCAGTCATAGACTGCTGGGCGGCCTGGTGCGGGCCCTGCAGGATGCTGAGCCCCGTCATCGAGGAGCTCTCCCAGGAAAGGGGGGAGATTGCCTTCGGGAAGCTCGACGTCGACCAGAACAGGAGCACACCCATGAAGTACGGCATAATGAGCATACCCACCCTCCTCTACTTCAAGGACGGGAAGCTCGTGGACAAGACCATCGGCGCATACCCCAAGTCGGCCCTCGAGGAACGCATCGACAAGCTCACGGCCTAGGGACGCCGAGACTCGGCGTATAACTTTTTCTTTCTCTTATTTTCTCAGTTTTATCCTGAGCTCTCCCGCATCACAGCATAGATCAATGCTGTCGCAGCTATGACCGTCCCTGAGATCATGGTCAGAGCCGTCTGGTAACCCAGGGTGTCGATGAGGTACCCTATCAGCGAAGCCGAGAAGGCCCCGAAGATGTTCCCCGTCATGGTCACCGCTCCCAGGCCCATGGATTTCAGATGCGTCGGCAGCCCCGATGTGACCGAGGCGTAGATGGTGGGGGAGAACGAGTAGAGGGCGAGCCCGAGGGCGACGAAAGTCACCGAGGTAGGTCCCTGACCGGTGACCCTCGTGAGTGTGAAGATGAATACACCGCTCAGCAGGATAGCGGCGCTGATCGAGTTCCTACTGCCCACCCGCTCCGCGATGAAGCCGCTGGAGACCTTGGCGAAGAACCCCGCCGCAGGCATCAGCATCGCGACGAACCCCGCCGCGGCGAGCCCCATCCCCCTGTACTCCACGAGGTAGGAGGGGGCGAAGGTGAGGAGAGTCCTGAGGCAGAGGTTGTAGACCGCGTGGGCTAGGGCGAGGGGGACCAGGAGGCGGAAGTACATTCCGAGGCGCTGGTTCCCCTCAGCGGGCTCCTCGTTCACGACCGTGGAGCCCTGTCTCTCGTCCTTGAGGACCAGTGTCACCACCCCCGCGAGGACGAAGGCGGGAAGGGAGAGGAGGAGGAAGGCGTATCTCCAGCCCCAGGAGGAGGCGATCGCAACGGTGAGGGGATAGGCGATGGAGTTCCCCACGTTGGGACCCGACTCGTGGAAACCGATGGCCCGGCCTTGGCGGTCCCCGAACCTCTCCGAGAGGAGGGTGTTGGCCAGGGGCAGATGGACTCCCTGGAAGAGGCCCACCAAGAACCGGAGGACGAAGATGTGGAGGAAACCCGTTGCTAGGAAGTTGAGGGCCGTCGCGAGGGCGTAGCCCACCATCCCCAGGATGAGGGTCCTCTTGATGCCGATCCTGTTCCCGAGGACCCCCGCCGGCATCTTGATCACTATGTAGCCCAAGAGATAGGCGGTCTCCAGCATCCCGGCCTGGGCGTGGGAGAGCCCCAGCTCCCCCGAGACCACGGGGAGGATCGGGGCCAGGACGGAGCGGCAGAGGTAGATCGCTATCCACCCGAACCAGCAGAGGGTGAGGACCGTGTAGCTGTAACTCCATCTCGATCTCTGTTCTGGCACGCCCTCAGCCCCGTGTGAAACCTCGGATACGGCTCCTATCCTCTCACCCTCTAGAAATACTTTGAGTTAGCCCTCTCCGGCGACCCTCGAGAGGCTAAAGGCTCTAAACCCTACCTCTGTTCCATAGGAGAGCACGGTTTCTCCGAGCAGTAATGTCTGTTCATAATCTTCTTTAGCGAACCTGAAAACTCCCGGGGAGAGGGTGAACCAGATCCAGCTAGGGAGGCCTCACTGCAGCCTAGTGCTAATCATAGTAATGTTAGCCAGTGCCCTCCCCGTCGGCGCCGAGGAACCCTCATCCCCCGAGGCTCTGAGCCTCAAATTATATTTCGATGGCGTAGTCGACGTGGACTATACCGTCGCGGTGGACCCTTCACTCCCCCTGGCTAACGTCTCACTCTTCGGGTGGACATATGGCAGCCTCATCGTGAGGGACGGGGAGGGGCTTCTCCTCGAATACAGCGTCCATCCGGGCCACCTGGTCGTCTACACCTTGGGATCCGACATGGTGGAGATCGACTACTCGACGTCGGATCTCACGAACAAGCAGGGTTCCCTCTGGAGCCTCAGCATCCTGGCCCCGATGAGCGTCAACATCCAGCTTCCTCGGGACGCCACGGTCATCAGCCTCGGCCCCACACCGCTGAGTATCAGGACCGTCGACGACAGGACGAGCCTCACCATGCCCATGGGCGAGGTCTCAATCTCCTATCTCCAGGGCGTCGTGGGGACCAAGGATCACGCCCTTGCGGTCCAGAAAGAGGCGGAGGACGCCGTCGAGGATTTCCGTGATGAGGGCTTCGAGGTCGATGGAGCCGACACCCTCCTACAGGAGGCGGAGGAGGCCATCGAGGAGGGGCGCTACGTCCAGGCCGAGGAGTACTCGCGGGAGGCCAAGGCCTGGATAGAGGAGACCCGGATCGACTCACAGGAAGCCACAGCAGCCTTGGAGGGCGCGGCTGCCTCCATCTCCGCCGCCGAGGACGACGGGAGAACCTCGGCCCTGGACCAGGCGAGAGAGACCTTACAGGCCGCCTATACTAGTTACGACGAGGGAGGCTACCTCGAGGCGAGAAGGGTTGCAGAGCAGGCTTCCATCATCGCCCAGCTCTCCACGACCTCCCCCTGGTACACGGGCATCCCCATAGTGCCCCTGCTGGGTTCCATAGCGACGGCCCCCCTGGTCGTCGTCTATCTCCTGAGGAAGAGGAAGAACGTACCCATTGCGGTCCCGGTGGAGCCCGAGCCCTCGGCTCCAAGCATCGATCTCGACCTGATCCTCGAGGATTACCCGTACCTGAGAATGGATGACAAGGAGGCCCTCACACTGGTCGCGGAGAACGGGGGCGGCATCTTCGCCTCCGAGCTCAGGTCCCGCCTCCGCCTCCCCAAGTCGAGCTGCTGGAGGATGATCCGCCGCCTGGAGAAGGAGGAGCTTTTCGAGACCAAGAAGGTGGGGCGGGAGACCTTCGTCCAGATAAGCTCAAGATACCTGGACCTGGACTCGGAGCTCCTGGGACCATCGTTCCAGATGGTTCCGGCTGGTTCTTATTATCTAACCCAGGGGTCAGCATTAGATGGTGAGTGACTTGGCGATAAAGACCCTCTCTGTGCCCCGAACGCACGAAGTCTCCGGCCTTGAACAGTCTTTTATGGAGGCCTTCCTGACCTTCCTGCTAGGTCCCCGGGATGTCGAGGACGCGGCCATCAGGAAGATGACGGACATCAGTGAGTTCATGGGTAGATTCAGCGCGCTCGGAGCTGCGTTCTCTGACGATTAGGAAAAATCTCTGGCTCGATGCGAGATTTTCCGTTTCAATCCTAGTTTTGATTCTGTTCGTTTCGTTTTCATTCAGCCCCGCGGCCTTTGCCGATACAGTGGATGACCCTGGAATCGAGCAGCGTGTAGATCCCGGGGCTGGTAGCAATGGAAGCGAGCTCGCGGAGGAGCTCCTCTCCCTCCTCGATGCGAGCCGCTCCCAAGTCGAGGCGATCCTCGAACAACTCGCCCTCGACGGCGTAGTGATACCCGACGCGGTCTATGTGACCTTCTCCCTGGCCGAGGAAGCAGCGGCGGAAGCCCTCCTCCTCATGGAAAGTGGGATGTACCCGGAAGTCTCTGAGAAGGCCACCGAGGCTCTCCAACTCTACGGGGAGGCTCTCCAGATGGCCTTGGACTCTCACTACGGGGTCCTGGAGAGCATTCTGGAGGAAAATGCCTCGGATGCTCAGGAGCTCTGGGACTCCCTGAATAGGGGGTACACCTATCTCAACGACGTTAACGATACGGCTCGGGATCTGGCCGAGGCCGGAGTCTATGTGTCACAAGTTGATGACCTCTTGAACATGGCCGAAGACCTCCTCGTCCAAGCCGAGGAACTCCTGTCGCAGGGCGATGCCGAGGGAGCCGAGGAGGCGCTCGAGACAGCGTTCATGGTCCTCGATGGCGCCATGACCTTGATGCAGACCCTGAACGAGGACTTGACCTCCGAGAAGACCGCTGGTTTCCTCGCGAACTCGGAGTGGCGCCTAGAGCGCTTGGAGGAAGAGATCCTTTCCCTCATCGATCCCCTCTCCTTTGAGCCGGAGGACTTTGACGCCCTCCTGAAGGCGCTAGAGGACGCCCGCCTGAAGAACCGGGAACTCAAAGACCTGCTGGAAGGAGGCGACCTGAGCGGCGTCTTGAGCGGATTCGAAGGTCTCCAGGAGTGCTCCGACGATATCTTCGATATCTTGGGAGAAGGCGACAGGGATAACGCCAAGTACCTGAAGAAAGCCTACAAGGTTTGGGCAAGAAATTCACACCACGAGGAAAAGGGAGGCCCCGAGGGCTACGATCCCACCCCGAGCGACCCA
>JADHWM010000073.1 GCA_016783485.1 Candidatus Bathyarchaeota archaeon | reverse complement strand
CTTCCGGAGGGGGACCGCCACTAAGCGGTGGCTCCTATTCCTCGCCACCAACTACTTCACGATGAGCATGATAAACCCCTTCACGTACCTCTTCGCCCACGAGGTGAAGGGAGCAGGGCCTTTCATAATAGGTGGAATCACGACCGCCATGATACTGACAGAGGCCCTGTTCGCCACCCCCCTAGGGAGGATTACCGACAGGATAGGGCGTAAGAAGATGTTCTACATGCTCACGCCCATCTACTGTCTCTCCTATGTCATCTTCGTCCTGGCTCCCTCTCAGGAGTGGCTTCTCCTCGCTGGGGTCCTCATGGGTTTCAGGATGCTCTCCTATGTGGCATATGGAGCGATGACTCCTGAGCTGGTCCCGAGGGACTGCATCGGGAGGTGGAGAGGGTTGATTGGCCTCTGCCTCGGGTTGGCGTCGATACCCGGACCAATAATTGGGGGATGGATATGGGAGAACCTTGGACCCATGTGGGTATTCTTAGTTCCGATCCTCGTGGAGGTCTTCATACGTATGCCGCTACTCACCACGGTTCCTGAGACACTGCACAACTCTAGAATTGATGCATAATAAACTCACAGGAAGCCAGAAATTGATGGCTTGCGATAGCTGGCCCTGCGATGATCGAAACGAAGATATGCTACGTTGCGCGCGCCCACTTGCCCTGATGTTCGGCATCCTATTCCCAATCGCCCTCTTCTTCACTTTCTCCGTGGGGCTTCAGGTGGTCGTCGGCACCCACCCCATGCCCCTGAACTATATTGGCGCCCACGAGAAGGCGGGCGACTGGGACAGGGACAACTCACGGGAGTTCCTCAAGAACGTGACTGGGGGCCCGGAGCCGACCCGCAAGTACGACTCCACGAATCTCAACTTCCTTAAAGAGCGATAGCATATTCGAACTCATATTTTTACATTGCCCTTATCAACTTTGAAGCGAGTGTAGGTATTGAGTGATTCATGATGTCGGAGATCACCTATAGAAGCAAGCCTCAATTTTACAGTACAATAAAACATATTCAGCTCATTTCAGACTCCGCTTCAACATGGCGTTTGAAGCATACATGAACCCGAAGAAAAATAGAGTTAACACGGCTGTATCCAGCATCAACCATCCGATACTTGTCTGGTGAAGTGTTACGCCCTTCAGAGCGTCGACTGAGTATGTCAACGGCAGGAGATACGAAACGAATCTCAGCGGAAGAGGAATGGATTGTACCGGAATGAACACTCCGCTTAGGAATATCATGGGGAACCTGAAGTAGTTTGATAAGGTCTGGGCTTCGAAGACCTCCTTCACGGACACGGCGACGAGGGCGCCTAGGGCGGAGAGCGTCAACAGGGTTAAACAGAGCGTAATTGAGAAGAGCAGCGGATTGGTCACACGCATTTTGAAGAAGATTACTGCTAGAGCCGTCATCGCCATGGATATCATCCCGCCGAACATGGCTCCTCCGAGGACCTTAGCAAACAGGATTGAATGAGTCGATAGAGGAGCAAGTAATAGACGCTCCAATGCTCCGGTGCGTCGTTCGAAGGTGATGACGATCGCCTCCATGCTTGTGGTGCCGAAGACGGCGGCCATTGCCACTAACCCGGGCGCGAGCTCTATGAGGCCTTCGGGATTCCTCAGGGAGAAGGCGAGTGCCAAGACGAGGGGAAAGAGGATGCCCCAACTTATGTTTGGTGGTTTGAAGTAGTAGGCCTTCAGGTCCTTCATCAGAATATAGTAGATGCCTCTCAACTCATCCATCAACATTTCAACGTCGCCCCCTGCTCTTCTCGGACATCATCGACTCGGCTGAGATGCCGGTAAGCTCCACGAAGGCGTCCTCCAAGCTGGGCCTCTGAGTCTGTATATGTTGAACCTCCAAGCCTTCCTGCTTTGCGAGGTGGATCAGAGATTCCAACGCCACCATGACGTTTCCAGTAGTGATGCTGATTCTCCGTTCGTCCAAGTCGACGCTTCCAAGTTCTCCAAGATTCTTGATCATCAACTTGTTTGGCTCTCGGGAGAGGATGGCCTCGACGATGGGGGTGCCTTTGACCTTGTCTTTAATTCTTTCAGGCGTGTCCACGGTGACAATGTTTCCTTTGACGATGAGAGCTATCCGGTCCGCAAGCTGATCCGCCTCCTCGATGTAATGAGTCGTAAGGAAGACCGTGGTTCCCTCTTTCTGGAGTTCCTCGATGTACTTCCTCAAGGAGCGGGCGCTCACAACATCTAGACCTGTCGTGGGCTCGTCCATGAAGATGATCTCAGGTCTGTGAACCAACGCCGCGGCTATAACGACGCGTCTCTTCAAACCCCTTGAGAGCTTACCAAACTTGGTGTCTCGCCTGTCCGTGAGATGGAACCTCTCTAGGAGCTCTTTGATTCTGGTAGGCCTCTCGTTGCGTGGGACGTTGTATAGCTGTGAGGCGAATAGGAGGTTTTCCCCGGCTGTGAGTTCGTCGTACAGGTTAGAGGTTTCAGTGACTACCCCCACCCGACGCTTCACCTCTACAATCTCCTTCCTGATGTCATACCCTGCCACTAAAGCCGAGCCCTCGCTGGGCTCCGTCAAACCCACCAACATCCTTATGGTGGAAGTTTTTCCAGCACCGTTGGGGCCTAAGAATCCGAAGACCTCGCCCCTGTTAACCTCGAAGGAGACGTGATCGACAGCTAGGAGTCCGTCGTACTCTTTCGTCAAGTTCCGTGCAGCGATGACTTTCTCCAACGTCTCACCTCCCTGATTCTCGTGTTCTCAAAGGGGATCAGCTACGTGGAGGGTTGAGGAGGTCGACCTTGATCTCTTTCACCTTAAGCCTCCACACCTTCTCCGGAGCGCCGCCACCCGCCTCCTTGTATTTGGCTAACTCTATAATGCCGGCTTTCTCCAGCTCCGATAGATGATAATAGAGGCTGGACCTCGCGAGCTGCTCGCCCTCGTCCCTCAGTCCTTCGAGTATGCTGCTGGTGCTCTTCTCGTCATCGCCTATGATCCCGATTATCAGCCACCTCGTGGGGCAGTGTAAGGCTTTGAAGTAATTCTGGAACCTACCGGCCCAGCCGTGTAACTCGCATCCGCTTTTCTCACAACTCACGTGTTCACCCTCAATACCAATATATTATCAAAATATTTATAATATTGCCATGTATTTATGGATTACACGACGATAAGATAGGGGTGTATAATGGTGGACAAAGAAAACGTTTGTAAAGCGTGTGAGCACACTCATGACCTGAAAGGCTGTGCCTCGAAGCACGTCGGCGAAGCTCGGAAGTTTCTTGCCGAAGGCGACAGCGATGGAGCGGACCTCAGCCTCAGTAACTTTGAGAAACACTTGAAGTCGGAGTAAACCTTTCATCATCTTTTTCTCGGTTTTTTTTCGGAGTATTTTCTGGTCACATTATGAACATGTGCTATCTCCTATTACGTATTTATGAAAATTCGTATCGGCTTTTCCATAGTGCGCCTCGTCGGCGTCGACGGCTGCACCCTCCACGTGGAGGACGTGGACATCATCGACGGCACCCCCCTCCTGGACATCAAGCCCTACGTGCCGGACTTCGATATGAGGGAGACGGACCAGATCGGGTGGCTCGCCGGAAGGTCGCGCAACGTCCGGCACACGAAGTCAGATGGCAGGCTGAAATAGCCCTGGTGGGCTAGACCAGGATTGAGGCCAGCCTCTCCCACATGGACTTTATGGCCTCTGACGCCGGCGAATCTGGCGCGTACTCCACGACGGGACGGCCGTCCACCATTGCTTTGGTGACATCGGGGTCGAAGGGGATCTGCCCCACCATTTCGATCTCTTCCCCGCTACAGAACTCTTTGATGGCCGCGGTGTTCTCTTCGTTAAGGTCGTGCTTGTTGATGCAGACGAGGGCCTCCACTTTGAAGTGGTTCAGGAGTTCCAGGGCCCGCTTAAGGTCGTGTATCCCCGAAAGGGTTGGCTCCACGACCACGAGGCCATGATCGATGTCGGCGAGGGAGGCGATGACTGGGCACCCGATGCCCGGCGGACCGTCCACCAGCACGAGCTCGTGTCCTCCATCCTCTGCCAGCTTCTTGGCGTTCTGCCTCACTAGGGAGACCAGTTTCCCCGCGTTCTCCATCCCCGGAATCAACCTTGCGTGGCTCATGGGGCCGTACTCAGTCTCCGAGATGTAGGCGTGGCCGCAGACCCTCTCCACGAAGTCTATGGCCTGCACCGGGCAGATGATGACGCAGACCTTGCAGCCCTCGCAGTGGACGCTGTCGACGGTGAAGTCGTGGATGGCGTTGAACCGGCATTTCTCCTCGCAGAGACCGCACTGGGTGCACCTCTCGGGGTCGATGACGGCGAGGTTTAGCCCCTGGAACTCGATGGTCTCCTTGACCTCGGGCTTCAGGAGCAGGTGGAGGTTGGACGCGTCGACGTCGCAGTCGGCGAAAACAGCGCCGCTGGAGAGGGCCGCAAGGGAGCCCGTGATCGTGGTCTTACCCGTGCCGCCCTTGCCGCTCAGGATCGTCATCTTCTTCATTTTGCCACCTCCTCCCCGATCTGGTCTACCAGATCTATGAACTTCTGCCTCCACTCAGGCATAGCCTCCACGAACGGGACGCCCCTGGAGTAGAGCTCGGCTATCCTGCGATCGAAGGGGACCTCCATCATTATGGGGATGCCCTGCTCCTCGCAGAAGTCGTACACACCCCTGTCACCGATGCCGGCGAAGTTCACCACCACCCCCATGGGTATATCGAGGATCTGGACGACCTCGACCGCCACCTCGAGGTCGTGGAGCCCAAAGGGCGTGGGCTCCGTCACCAGCAGGCAGAAGTCGACGCCGTGGACGGTCTCCACCAGCGGGCAGGCGGAGCCCGGCGCCGAGTCGAGGATGACCGTCCTCTTCTCGTCGATGTGATCCTTGACGGCTGCTATGATGGGGACCGCCAGGGCCTCGCCCACGTTGATCTCCCCATAGACAAGGTCTATGTCCCCGGCTTTACACTTGATGACCCTGCCTATCTGCCTCGGCTCCTCGACTATGGCGTCCCTGAGGCAGACGATGGTGCACCCGCCGCAGCTGTGGCACAACTCCGGGAACACCATGGCCGTCTCGCCCGCCACGAAGAGGGCGTTGAACTGGCAGAACCTGGCGCACTCGCCGCAGTAGTCGCATCGCTCCTCCAGTATCTTGGGCACCAGTAACTCTACGGGGAAGGTATCCCCGACTTTTGGCCTGAGCAGTATGTGGACGTTGGGCTCCTCGACGTCGCAGTCGAGAACCTGAGTCTTTCCCAAGGAGAGGGCGAGGTTAACTGTAACGGAGGTCTTCCCCGTACCCCCCTTCCCGCTGGCGACAGCGATCTTCACGATTAACCCTACATGGACCCGGTTTCAATGCTCGTGGAGGCAGCCCTCGGTGAGCTCTTTCAGCTCTCCTTTCACGAAGAGGTCGATGTTCTCGGCGGTCGATGTGCCTGTTGCCTGCAGCACGGCGGTGTTCATTTCCTGGAACATGCCGATGGCCCTGCCACCCATCCCGAGCACGATCATGGCGTCGAGATTCAACCTGGCTATCCGTTCCGGCGGGAGGCCCACGCCTCCGAAGTGCTCACTGTCGTTGGGGACCACTCCCTGGTCGATTATCTTACCATCCTTGATGTCGAACCAGGCATAGTACGGGACCCTCCCGAAGTGCTGCCCTATCGACTCGCCTTTGTCGTCCACCGTAGGAAAAACGATCTTCACCATTTTCTTCTCCTCACATTTCTATAACTTAACCCTGAATTTTCCATATCCTATAACCCCTGGCGCCTGCCGCCCCTTCCCCCGGTGCCGAAGTGGCCGCCGACGGTCGGTTCGCCTGTGTGTTTAAGCTCCCCTGAGCTGAAGCGCCTGACGGCGTCCCCCACGGTCCCCGATACCTGCGTCACCGTCTTTATCCCTGACGATGACAGGGCAGAGAACGCTTTGGGCCCCACGTTCCCAGTCAGGACCGCCTTGGCTCCCTTGGAGGCCACGAGCTGGGCGGCCGCGATCCCCGCGCCGTGGGCCGAGCTCACAGCCGTGTTCTGGACGACCTCGAACTCCATGGTCTCGGTGTCCACGATCAGGAAACTATTGCATCGACCAAAACGTTCAGCGACCTGACTTGAAAGGTCGATGCCATTCGTAGATATTGCTACCTTCATTCTGTTTAACCCTCTGTCTTTCTCTCAACTTTCTCCACGATTTTTCTAAAAACCGCAGCAGCCTGCGAATCAGGCTCCTCAATAATGAACGGAGCTCCTGCATCCGTCGTTTTTGAGATTCTTGGGTCTAAGGGTATTGACCCTAGAAAGGTAACACCCATATCCGTTGCCACCTTTTCGCCCCCGCCCGAGCCGAACACGTCCACCTGTTCACCGCAATGAGGACAAACGACGCCGCTCATGTTCTCGACGATGCCGAGTATGGGGACGCCCATCTTCCGTGCGAAAGAAACCGCCTTCTTGACCACATCTTGGGAGACCTCGCTGGGTATTGTAACGATTATCACGCCATCCATCTCCGGTAGGAGCTGAAGGACGCTCAGCGATTCGTCTCCGGTTCCGGGAGGCAGGTCAATTAAGAGATAATCCAGGTCACCCCATGCTATATCCGAGAGGAACTGGCGTATCGCACCCATCTTCAACGGCCCTCGCCAGATCACCGGAGCGTCAACGGAGGGGAGGAGGAATGCCATGGAGACCACCTTTATGTTCAGTGGGCCGAACGCGGGGAATACTCCCGGGGGACCCGATTGGAGCCGTTCACCCTCGAGTCCGAGCATCTTGGGGACGCAGGGCCCATGGATGTCAGCGTCGAGGACGCCGACCCTCCCGTTTCGTCCATTTAACGCTAGGGCCACGGCCAGGTTTACCGTTACGAGGCTCTTGCCGACGCCCCCCTTTCCGCTGATGACCGCGATTTTATGGCGTATCTTGGTCATCCTCGAACGGAGCTTCTCATCGTCGGGTTGTCTGCTTACCTCGGGAACGTCCGTGGTGGAAACTGATCCAGATTTTTCTCCCATATCACTCACATTTTTCACCTTTCTCGCTTACACGAGTGCATATCATGCCTCATTCTCTCCTCATGATCATCTTATGGAACAACTGCCCAACGTAGAGGAACACAAGCATCCAGACCAACAAGGCGCCGATGTTGGCTGCGAATCCAAATACTGAGGGGCTTCCTGTGCCTAGGTTTAGCAAGCCTATCGTATGGGTCAAGGGCGACAGCGCCGCCACGATCTGGCCGGCCGCCGGCATATTTTCTACTGGAATGAACATGCCGCTGACAAACATGAGGGGGATCCTCACGAAGTTCAGTGGAACTATCACTTCACCGGGGCTTCCGGTTGGGATCGAGGCGAAGAGTATGCCCATGGCCGAGTAGACCATTGAAGATAACCCTATTCCGAGAACCAGGGCAGCGGGGTTGGAAACAGTCTGGTTGCCCCACAGGATGCCGATCACCGTTGCGAGAGTCGTTATCCCTGCGCCGAAGATGAAGCCCGCCATCATCTTGCCCCACAACACCGCTATCAGGGAGATGGGGGCCGAGAGAAATCTCTCGAATGTACGAAGCCTGCGCTCCATGGGGATCGCGACGGGTCCTATGGTGCTCGCCGACCAGAATACGGTCTGCGCGGAGAGAACTGGAATGAGTCTATCGGGGGACAGATTCCGCCCCACGGTGAACGTGAAGAAGAGTGCCACGGGAAAGAGGATTCCGAACATCAAAGCAGGGGGGCGCATGTAGTAAATCTTCATGTCCTTGACTGTTATCGCCCAGCTTCGCCTAATTCTATCGCCAATGGTAACCTGTGTCATCTTCTTCGATTCCTCCTGTGGATGATCTCGGACTCCATCTCGGCGCCTGTGAGCCACAGAAAAGCATCTTCCATGCTAGCGCCAAGGGTGTTCAGCGAGACCGGTACAAGCCCGTTCTCATCGATTGCCTGTAGGATCTCTCTCAGGGTCTGTGCTGAATCATTGGTGATCAGCCTCAGCTTGTCCCCTCTTTTTTGAACCTCAGTGACCGAGGAGAGTTTCTCGAGCATCTCCCGTGTCCCCTTTGTTTGTTCTTTGAAAGCGATCTCAACGGCTTGATTGCTCTTCATCGCCGTTCTGATCCTCTCAGGAGTATCGATCTCGGCTATTCTCCCCCTGTTGATAATCGCTATCCTGTCGCACATCTGGCTGGCTTCTTCGATGTTATGGGTCGTGAGGAACACGGTCAAACCGTCCTCGTTGAGCTCTCTGATGAGTCTGCGAATGCTCCGGACGCTTTTAACATCGAGACCCGACGTGGGCTCGTCCAGATACAGGACTTTGGAGTCGCTGATGAGGGCCATGGCGATGCAGACGCGACGCCTCATTCCTCGGCTGAACGTCTCAGTCTTTTCATCCCACCGATCGTAGAGATCGAAGAGTTGAAGCAGCTCTTCAGCTTTTTTTTCTCTCCGGTCTTTTGAGACGCCATAAAGTTTACCGGTGAAGATAAGATTTTCCCAAGCCGAAAGTTCTGTATAGATATTGCTAATATCGGGAACTATTCCCATAACGGATTTGGCTTCTACGGAATGCTTGAGGATATCAAACCCCATGATTTTAGCGGTCCCCTCGGTTGGCGTCGAGACACCTGTCAGCATCCTGATGGTGGTCGATTTTCCTGCCCCGTTTGGACCAAGGAATCCGAAGATCTCACCTTGTTCCACTTCAAAACTAATATGGTCTACTGCCAGAAAATCCCCGTAAAACTTGGTGAGGCCATGGGCCTCTATGGCATTAGTATTCGTCATCGGATTCATTCTCAGGGAAATGTTGCTCGTAGAAGCCTATCATCTCGTCGAGGGCTTTCCTTTGGCCCTTCACCATGCGGCGTCCGTTTTTTAACCTCTCCAACCCCATCTGGGTTAGCGTATAGACTCTTCGTTTCAGGCGGGACGATTCGCTGTCCCAATCGGATGATAAAAGGCCGCTATTCTCCATTCTCCTCAGGATCGTGTAAAGGCTTCCTGGCTTGAGGGGTCGCCTTCCAGTTAGTAGCTTGTTCACTTCTTCTATCAGGCCATAACCATGGAGGGGGTTTCCATATAGAACTCGTAGGATAAGCAGCTGAATCCAGCTCCTCCCACTGCCTCTTCCCCTCCCAATGGCCATAGATAACATTGTTACCTATAACATAGCGTTATATATGTGTTCTGATGAAATACCCCTGAGATGACAAGGCCATCGCACTCGCACAAAGCCGAGATGGCATTATTGAGGTAATGAAAATGGTCAAAATCGGAATAATGATCTGCGACCGCAACAGGAAGTGCACCGGGAACAAATGCTTCAAGTCTATAAATGAACGCGACGGAGCCTTCAGCGAGGTTCCGAGAAAGGAAACCATCGAAATCGTAGGCTGGATGACCTGCGGAGGCTGCCCCGGCGAGCGCTTGGAATTCGCCCCAGCTGACATGAAAAAATACGGCGCAGAGGTCATACACTTGGCCACATGCTACCTGGCGGGCTATCCTGCCTGCCCGTACATACCGGATCATATTAACTACATAGAGAACGTAGTGGGTCTCCCCGTGGTCGTGGGCACTCATCCGATGCCTCAGAATTACATCGATGCACACGAGAATATGGGAGACTGGGACAGAGACAATGTCAGAGAATATCTGAAAAATCTCGTCGAGGACAAAAAAGCTTCTGAAAAATACGACTCAACCCGTCCAAATTTCCTAAAACCGACAGATAAAGACTGAGAAGATTAATTCATCTTTGGTGAAAAAAAGTCTAAATGGAGGATAGAAGAAATCTCGTCGACGTTTGGTGTTGCGCGCGATTTTTATCCGAGCTTTTAGGAGTATTATTTAGATGTTAATCGAGCAAGAGGTGAGAGAGGCCCTTGAAGATGTTCGTCCTCATCTTCAGGCTGATGGGGGCGACATCGATTTTGTCGGGATTGAGGGTGATGTCGTCAAGGTACGATTGAAAGGTTCATGCGCCGATTGTCCCATGTCTCAAATGACCCTTAAATGGGGCGTGGAGAGTTATCTGAAGAAGAAGATTCCTGGGATAAAAGCGGTAGAAGCCATTTAATCAATCGCGCATGTTATTTCAATCAACGCGTGCGCGCGACAGGTAAACCGGCCCAACTCTAGACAAGACCATTCAATTGAAGTGTCGCAAGCGGGTTCTTGATAGCCTTGTTTTAACATATCCATTTAAATAATTTAGTCTACCCTAAATTTCCGATAGGTTTGATTAGCCACAGCGTCGAAGAATATCTTGAGGCAATATATTATTTCAATGAGAAAAGAGAGTTGGCGAAAAATGCGGATCTAGCGAAGAGG
>JADHWM010000016.1 GCA_016783485.1 Candidatus Bathyarchaeota archaeon | reverse complement strand
AACTCCCGGGTGTAGGCCTTGCTCCACTCTAGCCTGGCCGCCGCCCTCGTGGGACCGACCACGGGTATCTCCATCTCGTTCAAGGCGTCTGTGACGCCTGCGGCGAGGGGGGCTTCCGGCCCGATGAATGCCACGTCGACGTCCTTGAACCGCTTGTAGAGCCCCGTGTCGTTGATGTCCATTATCACGGTTTCCTGGGAGAGCTCGGCGATTCCCGGGTTCCTCCGGGCCATAGCGGAGTGGAGCTCCACATCGCTCACGGCGAGGGCTTTCGCGATGGCGTGCTCCCTGGCCCCGTTCCCCACTACAAGCGCTTTCATCATGTTCTTTCACCCATTCCCCGATTTTCAGGGGGTCGTCGCTGTGAATAGGGGCTGGAAGGGGAAAAGGTTTGTTGAAAGGGCGGTCTTAGTCCATGTAGCCGGCGGGGGGCTTGAATCCGCCGAATAGTTCCTTTGTCATGGTCGCGAAGTCGAGGGGCGTGGCGTCCTCCAGGTAGGGCCCGATTATCTGGATGCCTATGGGCAAGCCCGACGATGAGGCTCCTATGGGAGCGATTGTGGCCGGGAGCCCGGTGAACGTGGCGAAGGTGATCCAGAAGTAGAGGTCCTCGTAGGATCTGGGCCCCTCGGGCGTCTGTATCTCTCGGTGCCACTGGGGGGTGCTGTGGTCGTGGGGGAAGGCCGTGGTGAAGGCGGCGGGGAGGAGGAGGGCGTCGTGGGTCTCGAAGTATCTCTGCCAGGCGGCCCGGGCCTCCATTCTCTCCGCAAGGGCTCTCTGGCGGAGCTTGTGGGGGGCCGTCCAGGCCAGGGAGACGAAGGCCTCGTGGCTCCCGTCCTGATCCTTGGCTCTCTCCCTGAGCTTGTCGAACTCCTCGTCTTTGAGGAACGAGGCATAGACCGAGGAGATTAGGAACCTGTATGTGGTATACTGCTTGACCGGGTCCACCCCGGGGGGCCACCCCTCGTCGAGGGCCGAGACCTTCCCCTCTAATTTCTCGACGGCTCCCTGTACGGCATCCCTCATCTCTCCGCTCAGGGGGCAGGAGGGGTGATCCAGGACGTA
This sequence comes from Candidatus Bathyarchaeota archaeon, assembly GCA_016783485.1. Classification (GTDB taxonomy): domain Archaea; phylum Thermoproteota; class Bathyarchaeia; order TCS64; family TCS64. The sequence goes on along the minus strand of JADHWM010000016.1, from coordinate 34,994 downwards.
TCCGAGCCGGTACTCCGAGAGGGATTCACATCTCGAGGGGGGCAGAGTCCAGCTGTAGGCTATCTCTTCCTCTGTGTCGGGTCCCCCCATCACCTCCAGGGCCAGTTTGAGATCCTCGGGGCTCCGGGCGAGGGGCCCCGCAACGGTGAGGAGGGGTGTGTGCCTCCGGGGTATATGCCCCCGATAGGGGAGGATGTTGATGGTGGGCTTGTGGCCGTAGAGGCCGCAGAAGGTGGAGGGTATCCTGATGGAGCCCCCGATGTCACTCCCCAGGGAGATGTAGCTGAGACCCGCGGCGACCGCTGCGGCCCCTCCCCCGGTGGAGCCCCCCGGGGTCGTCTCGAGGTTCCACGGGTTGTTGGTGGTCCCGAAGACCTCGTTGAAGGTCTGCCAGTCCCCGGCGTAGATGGGGACGTTGGTTTTCCCGAGTATCACCGCACCTGCCTTCCTGAGGCGGGAGACGGTTGCGGCGTCCTCCTCGGGGACGTGGTCTGAGAGCCTCTTCGCCCCGGCGGTGGTGCGGACGCCCGCCACCTCGAAGCAGTCCTTGATGGTAATCGGGACGCCGTGGAGGGGGCCCAAGGCCGCGCCTCTCGCGAGGGCCTCGTCTGCTGCTTTCGCCTGGGCGATGGCCTCGGTCTTGGTGAAGGTGACGATGGCGTTGAGGGCCGGGTTATGCCTCTCAATTCGTTTGATGATATGCTCCGTTAGCTCCAGAGAGGTTAACTTGCCATCCCGGATCGCCTCTGCCGCCCGGGTAAGAGATGCGAAGGTGAGTTCAGAAGCCATCGAACCTCTCATGAATTGCACCGACTTCACGTTGCCGGTTGAAGGGATAAAATTATTCATGGCGCTCGAAGAGAGACCCATCGCACTCGCCGTGGGCTGCTCAGGTCGCTTTTTTCAGCTTCTCCAGGAAGACGTCGACCTCGCCCTTGTTGTTGTAGAAGTGGGGGGAGAGCCTGAGGCCTCCGACCCTGGGACTCACCGAGACGCCCGAGTCGGCGAGCTTCTTTTCCACCTCCTTGAATCCGGGCACTTTGAAGTTCACATAGATGCGCTTGTCCTCCTCCACGGGAGTCTGGAGCTCGTATCCCTCCTCCAGGAGGCCGTCTATCAGCTTCGTCCCGATCCCCTTCACGTGGGCCTCGATCCGGTCCATCCCGTGGTCGAGGAGTACCCTGAGGCTGTTCTCAACAGCGACGTAGGAGTTCATGGAGTGGGGGAAAACCTCGAGGCGCTCGATCCCCTCCCGGGGCTCGTAGTCGTAGAGGTCGAAGCCGTCCTCCTGGTTGTACTTGGACTGATCGGGTCGGAGAGTCTGGTCCCCGGCGTAGGGGGCGCTCAGCCCGTCGATGTGATTCTCGTCGATGTAGAGGAAGCCAGCCCTCAGCTGGTAGGGTCCCCCCATCATCCATTTGTAGGTGCTCGCGGCGAGGAAGTCGACCCCCCACCCCTTTGCGTCCCAGCCTAAGACTCCTGCGGACTGGGTTCCGTCCACGATGAGGTAGGCCCCGTGGTCGTGGGCGACCTCGGAGATTGCTTTCAGATCGTGGAGGAAGCCGTTGAACCAAGTCGCCTGATCCACGTAGACGATCTTGGTCCTGTCGTCGACGGTTTTCTCAAAGTCGGAGGCGTCCACAGTCCCCCCCTCGTTCCTGATGAAGCGGGGCTCAGCCCCCCTCTCCCTCTGCTTGTTCACCACGACGGCGCCCATGGGGAAGCAGAGGTCAGTGGTGACCACGTTATCCCCCTTCTCCAGGGGCACCATTCCGAAGGCTGTGTTGACGCCGACGCTTGCGTTGGGGACGAATGCGACCTCCCCCTCCGAGGCGCCGATGATCTTAGCGAAGAGCCTCTTGCCGTTGAGCCTCCTCTCAGCCCATTTCTCAGAGGGCATGACAGACCCGCCTTCGCCTCGGAGGCGGCTCATGATGTCCGCCAGGTATTCCTCCATGACTGCGAGGGTTGAGGAGGGGCAGGCCCCGGTTGCGGCGGTGTTGAACCATATCTGATTCCGGGTCAATGGGAAGTCGTCTTTCAGCTCCATGTGCGGATTATCGCTCCTGATCCCGTTTGTGAGAGATTGCTGAATAAGCCTTTCCCATTCGTAGTGAGAGACGCTCAGAGTTTCGATCAGAAGAGAAAGGCGAGCAAGCTGCCAGCGATTTCCCCCGCGAGGAGGAGGAGACCGAAGTGGAGGGCGAGCCCCGCGGTCATGGGGTCAGCGACTGGAGGAACCTCCTCCTCGAAGACGTCCACGATCCCCTTGGCCTCCCTGATAGTGTAGAGGGTGACGAGACTGAGGGGGGAGAGGAGCCTGGCAGCGACCAGGGCTATCGTCGATGCGTAGATGACGATCATCAGTCCCTTGTAGAGAGTGAGCCCCTGAGCCTTGCTCTGGACGATGGTCTTGACGCCAACCTCCCGGTCGTACTCGACGTCCCTAAGGTTGTTCGCGAGGAGCACCAGGGCGACAAGGAGTCCTATAGGGGTGGAGACTAGCATCGGGAGGTAGTCGACGGTGCCCGTGAGGACGTAGTAGCTCCCCCCCACCATGAGGGGCCCCCAGACCATGAAGACCGCGAGCTCCCCCAGGGAGTGCTTCTTGTATACCACAGGGTCGGCGGTGTAGAACAGCCCGAAGAAGAGGCCCAGGGCGGTGAACATGAGCACGGTGAGCCCCCGAACCCAGGCGAGAGCCAGGGCGAAGGCCAGGGCCACGACGTACATCCCGATGACCACGGTCTTGAAGTTCCCCTTACTGATCTCCCCGGTGAGGAGAGGATGGGGCCTGTACTGGCTCGTGGGGGAATCAGTCTTGTCTACCCCGTGCTTCACATCGTAGTAGTCATTGGCCATGTTGGATGCGAGGTGGGCGAGCATAAGCCCCACCATTGTCCCTAGGAACAGGAATACGTTGAACGATCCGCTGCCGTAGGCGAGGATACCAGCTAGGGAGACGGAGACGAAGGTCATCACGAGACTCCAGGGCCGGGTTGCCAGAATCCATGTCTTGAAGGACATATCCACATTTGAATGGGCGCTAGGAGATAAGGATTATTCTATCCCAAGGGGAGGAGCACGAAGATCAGCTCGGTCCACGCCAGGTGGGAGGCGACCACGAGCCAGAGGCTCCCGGTCCTCTGGTAGAGAATCCCCCAGAACAGCCCGGCTATGAACGCCGCGAGGATCAGTGGAGCGTTCATCGTGGGGGCGTGGATGAGGGCGTACGCCAATGTCGTGACAGCGATCCCAGTCGTAACTCCATTGCTCGCGATGAGCCTCCTCTGGACGAAAGCCCTCCAAAAGTACTCCTCGCAGAAGCTCGTGATGACTAGGGAGGACGCGATGAAAATGGCGGAGGATTCGAGCCTGAAGAGATAGACGTTCGAGGCGCCTCCTTCAAGGAGCGATCTTAGGACCGAATATCCCACGTAGAAAAGTGTATAGAGGACGATTCCCCCTAGGGCTCCCTTCACAAGCTCTCCAATGCTGAAGCCTCCGATCACCCTCAACATCATCTCCCGATCAGCGATGAAAGCATAAACGGAGAGAACAATCGCGGAAAATGTGACCCTGTACCAGAAGCTACCCATGTAACCCGTGAGGAAGATGAATGACCAGAGGGCGAAGGCCAGGCCTACTCCGAGCATGGTCCTCCCTGTTCCCCCTGCTGAGGTCAACTCGATCCAGCGTATAGGAGTATGCGACTCTTTAAACTGATTCCCGGGGCTCTGGGAAAGTCTTTAAACCCCCCACAATCTCATTTCTCTAAATCTTATAGAGTTGACCAGTTTGACTGACATATTCGTCAAGAATGGTTTCGTCCTCACTATGACCGGCGAGGGCGTCGGCATGATCGAGGACGGCGCTGTCGCGATAGTGGGGAACGAGATCGTCGCCGTGGGGAAGACGGGAGATCTCGTGAAGGAGTATGGTGAGGCGGAGAGGGTCTTCGACGCCAAGGGGAAGGCGGTGCTCCCCGGGTTCGTGGACGCTCACGTTCATACCTCCAACACCATCAAGAGGGGGATGGGGCAGGATGTTCCCGAGATCGAGTGGATGCTCAAGACGGCCGCCCCCTTCACACCCTACACCACTCCGGAGCACAGCATCAAGGGCACGGCCCTCGGGGTCCTGGAGGAGATCATGTCGGGGACCACATGCATCGGGGAGATCGGGGGGGACATGGCCCCCGTCGCTGAGAGGGTCTTCGCCCCGTCAGGTGTCCGAGCCCAACTGTCGAACACCATCAACGAGATCGGTCCCGGCTCGAGGCCCGACGCCCGGAAGCCCTACATATTCTTCGAGGACGTTGGGGAGAGGAAGCTCAGGGAGGCCATCGACCTCATCGACACTTGGCACGGGGCCGTGGGGGGTCGTATCACCTGTATGTTCAGCCCCCACGCCGCGGACATGATGAGCGGGGAGATGCTCCTCAGGGTCAAGGAGGAGGCGAACAGCAGGGGGATGATGAGCCACATCCACGTCGCCCAGGGGGGCCGGGAGGCCATCCAGATCGACCTCAGGTTCGGCACCACCACCGTCCGGTACCTCGACGGCATCGGCTTCCTCGACGACACCATCATCGCCGCCCACTGCCACCAGACCACCGACGAGGAGGTGGGCATCCTCGCCGACAGGGGGGTCCGCTACGTAAGCTGCCCCGCGAGCATCGGCATCATCGACGGGATCACCCCGCCTCTCGCCCTCTACCTCCAGCTCGGGGGGAAGAGCGCCGCGATCGGCTCCGACCAGGCCAACGGGAACAACAGCCACAACATGCTGGTGGAGATGAAGGTCGCCGCCCTCCTCAACAAGACCCGGCACAGAGACCCCACGGTGCTCCCCGCCTGGAAGATGCTCAGGATCGCCACTATCGAGGGGGCCGAGACCATCGGCCTCGGGGACAGCATCGGGAGCCTCGAGCCCGGGAAGAAGGCCGACCTCATCCTCCTGAACCTCAAGGTCCCCCACATGACCCCGGTGCTCTCCCGCCCCGTAAGGAACATCGCCCCCAACATCGTCTACAGCGCCCGGGGGGACGAGGTGGAGACAGTGATCATCGACGGGAAGGTCGTCATGGAGAACAGGGAGATCCTTACCATGGACGAGGCAAAGGTGATCGAGGAGGCCCAGAAGGCCGCAGAGGAGGTCTGCAACGCGGCCACAGAGGACTATATGAATGCTGACAGCCACCTCGCGAAGATGGCCAGAAGGGGCCTCCTCTAGCCTCCTTTTTCACCAATAACCTGAAATTTCGCCGCCGAGATAACGAGGTAAACACCTGTTTTGAGGCTGGCAAATGAAACCCAGAGCCATCATTAGCCTGGCGGCGGTAGCCGTCGTTGCGATCCTTTCAGGGGTCGTGCTCTGGCGCTGGACCATGGATCCTGAGACCCTGGGCCAGTTCGGGTTGGGCGGGATATTCATTGCCTCGATGCTGAGCCACCTCACGGTGGTGGCCCGGGACATGTTCATCCCCATGTTCCTCCCCCTCGCCTCGGTCTACAACCCCCTCGTCCTCGGCGCCAGCGCCGGGATAGGGGCTGCCATCGGGGAGCTCACCACATACTTCCTGGGCTGGGGGGTCGCCGAGAGCCTAGAGGAGAGCGTCCAGGACGACAGCAGGCTGAGCATGTGGATCAGGAAGTACGGCCTCTGGGCGGTGCTGCTGGTAGCCATAACTCCTCTGCCGGACACTCCCATAGTGCTCCTCGCGGGGTCGAGGAAACTCCCTTTCGCCAAGTTATTCGCGGTGGAGTGCCTCGGGAAGACGGCTCTCTACTCCCTGGGAGCTGTGGTGGGGGGTATCATGTTCACGGGGCTCACGGGCTCCGTGGGGAGCATGACCGCCTCAGTCATAATGGTGGTGGGATCCCTCGTCTTCTGCGTCCTGGTGACATGGAAAAAGAGCAGGGACCTGATCTTCGGCTGGTTCGAGCGGCTCTTCCTCTAGTTCCTGGCCAAGAGTTTCCAAAATTCTCCCAATGTGAGCGTATTCGCCACGTTCTCAGCCTCGAGCCATCCCCGCCGGGCCACGGAGACCCCGAGGGGCATGAACTCCATATGGTTTGGGGCGTGGCTGTCCGTCCCGATGACCATGGTGACCCCCTGCTCCATCGCGGCCCTGCAGTTCACGTCGTCGAGGTCCAGCCTCTCAGGGTAGGCGTTGATCTCCAACATCACCCCCTGCTCCGCCGCAGCCTCGAAGACCCTCTCCAGGTTCACCTCATAGGCCCGGCGCTTCTGGATGAGGCGCCCCGTGGGGTGACCGATGCAATCAACATTCTCGTTGTGGATCGCCTTGAGAATCCTGTCGGTCATGGTATCCACGTCCTGGCGGAAGGCGCTGTGAACGCTCCCCACCACGAAGTCCAGGTCCCCCAAGACGGAGTCTTCGAGGTCCATCTGCCCGTCGGAGAGGATGTCGCACTCCGTCCCTTTCAGGATGGTGAATCCGTCTAGCCCCCCGTTGATCCTGTCGATCTCCTTCATCTGCGCCCGGAGCCTGTCCTCGTCGAGGCCGTTCGCGATGTAGAGGCTCTTGGTGTGGTCGCATATCGCCATGTACTCCAGGCCCAGGCTCATCGCCTTCTCTGCCATGGCCTCGATGCTGGCGGTGCCCTCGCTCCAGGTGCTGTGGATGTGGAAATCCCCTTTGATGTCTTCCATGGTGACGAGGTGGGGTAATTTCCCCTCCATCGCGGCCTCGATCTCCCCCCTGTTCTCCCGGAGCTCCGGAGGCATCAGATCCATCCCCAGGGCACGGTAGATACCCCCCTCGTTCTCCCCGGCGACGGATTTGTCGGTCTCCCGGTCGAAGAGGCCGTACTCGTTGAGCTTGTACCCCGCCCTGACCGCGATGGTGCGGAGTTTGACGTTGTGGTCCTTTGAGCCCGTGAAGTACTGGAGGGCGGCCCCGTAGGACTCCGGGGGGATAACCCGGAGGTCCACCTGGAGGAAATTTTCCATCACAACCGTGCTCCGGGTGGAGCCGTGGGATAGGACCCGGGCAACAGGGGGCATCGAGACGAATCTCTCGGAGACGACCTCAGGGCTCAGCGAGGAGACGAGGACGTCGAGGTCCCCCACGGTGTCCCTCCTCCGCCGGGCGGATCCGGCGACCTCCACTGCGAGGACGGCGTCCGACTCCGCCAAGTAGGTCTTGAGCTCCTCGATGACCGGGAGCACCGCCCCCAGGAGGAACCTGTCCTGGCGGCTCCTGAGCTCCCCGACGGCCTCCAGGATGTTGGCCTCGGTCCTCTCCCCGAAGCCCTTGAGCCCCCGGACCCTGCCCTCCTTCGCCGCCTTCTCGAGGTCGTCGATGGAGGCGATGCCCAGCGCCTTCTGGAGGCGCACCGCCTTCTTGGGGCCGACCCCCTCGAGGCGCATCATCTCCCTGATGCCCGGGGGGAGGCTCGCCTCTAGCTCCTCCAGGACCTTGGAGCCCCCTGTCTCGAGGACTTCCTCGATGACCGCGGCGATTCCCTTCCCCACGCCCGGGATCTCCTGGAGCTCCCCCCTGTCCCTGATCTTCCTGATATCCTCGGTGAGGCTGACGATCCTCTGGGCGGCGGTGTTGAAGGCCCTGCTCCTGAACCTGTCCTCCTTGATGGTGAGGACCTCCCCGATCTGGTAGAGGACCTGGGAGACCCGGGCGTTGGCGCTCATCTCAATCTGGGAGATGGGTTCACGTCACTTAAATGATGAGCATGGGGATGAGACTCCTCGACGTCTCTGGCTCAATCAAAAAAGGCGAGCCCGAAAGCTCCCATGGTCCCCGGCTCGTTCAATCGGCCTGAGATAGCGCCTCGAGGGCCACCCGGGCGGAGCTCTGGAGATCCAGCTCCAGGTCCATCTCCCTGGTGCACTGCTTGTCGTCCTCGACGTGGTCGCAGAACGCGGCCGCACCCTCGGGCAGCAGCACGAAGTTGAACGCGGGACACTCGGAGCAGACCTCGGGCTTGTACCAGCTCTGGGCGTATACGAAGACCGGCATCTTGAGAGTCTCCCTCTTCATGGCTTCCCCTTCAAAACTTTTCGGTTAGCATCATTTTGCGAGCATTCATAAAAACGGAGATGATGAAGAGTCTTGATATAACGTGTAGATAATTTATGGATGTCCCCTCCAAATCTCTATGAAAGTCCAAGCTACGATGCTCCAAAACAAGTGATAACGTAAGCTCTTAAGCAATTTATGGACGGATATTCTAGATTCAAGGTATATACATGGGAGTAATTCGTCTGAGCTATCCACTCGCTCACGAGATTCGTAGAGAATTCTGAAAAGATTCTATCTCTCAGGATATATTTCTCGTATTCGTTTTTTTAATCGTTGGTCTTCATAGACAACCCGTATTGGCACAAAAAGACCACCAATCACGAATATTACCCCAATTGAATCCCTATTCATTAAGAGATAGATGCCAACAATACCCATTATTATAGAGAAAAGGATGGGAAATCTAAATTCCCGTTTAATATCACTACTCATTTTTTCTAGATTCGATCTTGAGATATACTGTTTTGATTTGCTCAAATCATCATCAAGTTTCAAGTGATTTAGCAGGGCAACTAGGTATAGAATCCACCATCGTCGGTATTTTTCAATCGCAGCCGAAGTGAAGAATCCTATTGGTCTTTCTATGATAAATCTAAAATGGACCGCTTCTTCTGCATTGTCTAATATTATTACTATGGTTTTTGCGAAGTTCTTTGGATGCCAATCCCAGCCTGAGTCTGGTGTACTTACTAAAGGGTCTTCATAATAATGGAATGCTTTAATCAAGAATGGTTTATTCTCTTCACGGATAACTGCCTTAATCGACCTTACCCATTCAACACAGTCATCGTACACCTTCTCGATGTCGGCTCCTGGTATTATGGCCGTCTCGTCGATGATGTGCTCAGGCTCCATGGATTGCTTGCTTCTCCTCCCGAAGTTCTAAAAATAACCTAACATTTTTCTGAAAGTTATACATCACTAAAAGCCAAAAAATGAGTACCGCACCATCCTCTGCAGTCATTGAACTCGGTTTTACCATTAGAAATGTAGCCAAGAAAGCGCCAAGAAAATCGATAAAATTCAGAGTAGTAACGTGATAGAGTCTGGAAATATTCGTTAGGGTAATAATATTCAAGCTCTGATTTGGATAGCGGAATATTGAGATAACGAGCTAGATCACCAACATATTTCCGCCATACTTTTATTCGATCAGAGAAATCATGCCATGGCTCCTGTTTATAGCTGGGATTAATAGTCACTCTGATCTGTATCTCATCTGTTCTATCGGAGAGCTGAATTTCGATATACTTTGACCAATCAGTTTTTGGTCCGATTAGGGATTTTCCACGAGGGCTTAGAAATTCACCTGCAGCATGTCTTCTTTCATGCAATGCTTTTATGTAACTTGGGCTCTCTTCATCCATTATTTCTGCATCAATGTTGTGTAACCATGATTTGCACTGTGAGAAAACATCGTCCAATGTGTCCTTGATAGATATGGTTTCATCCACGATGTTTTCCTGTGCCAAAAGGCTCAATGCTAATCTGTAATTACACTTATTTGTAGTTAACGACCGGGTTTTTTAGAGGAAAAGGCGGATTATCTAGGCGCGCGCAACCTGTCTCAAACACTTAGTCTGAGGCTAAGTCAAATACTAAGTTTTATTAACAGCAAATTTAATGTTACATTGTAGTGCGAGCGGAACAGGACTTTTGGTAGTCTCTTTGCCGGGGCTCCAGCCTGATCCGCCCAGCACCACAATTTTAGCGTCACAATTCTTTAAAAACATAATCATTTAATTCATAATACTTCGAGGATTATTCTATGGATAATTTATTATTGGCAGTTTTACGCCATAATGTCTCAAAAAAATGGACTAATACCTCTTATTACAGACAATTTCCACATCGTTACATATTCGTGATGAAACGAACCAAACCCTATACCCACATATATAGCCCTCAGCATGATCCTATCAAAAAATAACATAATCGAACATAAATTCAACAAAAATCGAGTAAACCTCATGGACCAGGATACATGTACGACTTGAACACTGCTTACTACTTGATCGTTCTAGTTCCAATACCATAATTATTACACTTCAAGTCGTTTTTCTAAGTAGCCATTTATTCGCCGAAGCTCTTTCGGACCTTGTCGATGTATAATAAAAGAATTTTAAAAGAAATCAACTTAGCAAAACCAACGCAATAATCCAGATTACGGAATTTTATATTCGGTTAAACAAGAAAGATCGAAGATAATAGATATGGACCGTTATACCCGTTATTATTATTGACTTTAACAGGTAAAAAAAGGGTTTATCCTATCAGATGAAAGAAAAAATGGGAGAAGGCGGTCTCAATAACGATTAGACGAATAGACTCCGGAACCAGATGAGGAATATAGTATTCAATATCAGCTGGATAGGCTCAGCTTGAGCTTCGGACGCACTGATAGATTCCGAGTAGAACCAAGGCCCCGCCTAATAGGGTCATAGGTGTGGGTGCCTCGGCGAGGAAAACGTACGCGAGGATTGTGGCGCCCACAGGCTCTCCTAAAAGGCTAATGGAGACCACGGGAGCGGAGAGCCATTTCAGCGTCCAGTTGTAGACGGTGTGGCCGAAGATCATAGGGATGAGAGCGATCGCGAAGAACAGAAACAGTTCTCCCCCCGAATAGGGCCAGAGACTGGTCCCGCTTGCGAAGCTCGCCAGAGCCAGAGTGACTGCGGAAGACGCGTAGACAGGAGTCACGTAGCTCACCAAGTCGAGGCTCTGGCGCAGCCTCCTCCCGGCGAGGATGTAGAGCCCCAGCATGATGGCCCCGATCACTGCGAGAAGGTCGCCGATGAGGCTAGCGTCACTGACGCCTGCGTCGCTGAAGGCGATGGCCGCCGCGCCGACGAATGCGAGGGCTATCCCAAAGAGGGTCCCTCTCCCGACCCTCTCCCCGAGGTAGATGTGGGACACCACCGCGACGAAGATGGGGTCGATGTGGACGAATAGCACCGAGCTCGCCACGGACGTTAGGCCGAGGCTCGTGATCCAGGAACCGAAGTGGATCGCCAGGACGACGCCGACCGCAGCGAGGGTCAGGATATCCCTGGAGCTGGACGCCGCCAGCCGCTTGTGCCCCCCGGAGCGGATGTAGAACGGCAGGAGAATGAGGGTCGCGAAGGCGAGGCGGTACGTGGCTATGGCGAGGGGAGGGGCCCCGCTCATCCTGATGAGGATCGACGCCGTGGAGACGGCGACGATGCTGACCAGAAGGGCGACGTTGGGGGGGAAGGCGGGCTTGTCCTCCACTGCGAATCATGGATGAGTGGGCGGTGTGGATATAAAACTGCAGCCCGGGGAATCGCAGGATAGTATGAAAGGAGAGGCCTCTCAGGACGATGTGAGTTCGAGGAGCTTCTCCACGTTCATCTCGAGGGCCGCGACGGGCATCTCCATCTCCCAGGCCTCGAGGGCCTCGGGCTTCACCTCGCCGGCCCAGCAGAGGGGCTCCCCGCCCACCTTGGCGACGAACCGTCTCCCCTCGATGAAGCAGTCCAGGCCCCCCTCCTCGACCTCGGCCTCGACCGCGAGGTTCTCTAGAATGCTGTTGAGGACGGCTTTGACCTCGGAGAAGTTGGCCCGGGCGTGGCAGAGGGCGACCGCTAGCCTCCTCTCGGATCGTGCCCCGGTCTCCGTGGAGGGGTCCAGGAGGACGACGTCGTCCACCTCGTAGATGTTCTGGGGGTAGGAGTGGTGCTTGTTGGAGGCGAGGACCTCCATTAGCCCGGGGATGAGCCTGTTCCTGAGGCAGGTGTACCCCTCCATCTTGGGATTCGAGGTCTCCGCGATAGGCTCCCACGGGAGGGTCATCCGGTGGAAGAGCCTCTCGGGGCTGGTCATCATGAAGGTGACCACCTCCTGGAAGCCGAAGCCCACCAGGAAGTTCCTGAGCCCCCTGCTGAAGACCTCCAGCGGGTCCTCCCCAGCCTCGGTGGCGATCTCCGGGATCTCGGGGACGAAGTTGTCGTATCCATAGGCGATGGCGACATCCTCGACGAGGTCCATGGGGTGCATTATGTCTGTCCTGTAGCAGGGGTACTCCACGGTGAGGGTCTCCCCTACTTTGGCGTCGTGGCCCATCCTAGCGAGGAGCCCCGCGGCTTCATCCGGGGTGTACTCCATGCCAAGCGTGCTGTTCACGTAATCGATATCCAGCGTCATCGTCTTGGGCCTGAGATCCGGAGTCTTGAGCACGGATCCGTCAGGGTAATGGTTATCGACGGCGTAGACTGTGGCTCCCCGGTCAGCGAAGGTGGTGACGATGATGTTGAGGACCTCGGTGATGGTCTTGAGGTCGGTGCCGGTGACGTCGATGAAGAGGTTTCGGGTTGCCTCGTCTATCCGGGTATACTCCCCGTTGATGATGGGGGGCATGCTGAGAACCATCCCCTTCCCGTCCAGGATCATGGGGTACTCCTCGAAGCCCTCCACGGTCCAGGCGTACTCCCGGCCCGTGTGCATCTCCGTGAGGATCTGGGTTATGTTCTTCTCGAACCTCTCCCCCAGGGGCCTGAACTTGAACTCGGGGGGCTTCGTGGTGTAGGTGACGGGGAACTCGACGGGCTCCAGGTTGTGGAGGCCGATGGCCACCTTCCTCCGCCTGCGGCCGTGGGTGACGTGGAGCTTCTCCTGCATCTGGATGATGCTCCTGATGAGGGGGTCGTCGAACTCCACGTTCTTCACCACGGCGGTGACGAACCATGGCCGGACGCCCTCCACCTTCTTCTCCACGGTGACTCTGTACCCTGCCTCCTCGACATCGTATCGCCTGAGCCCCTTCTCGAGCCCGGTGAACGTGGCGTAAGCCCGGGCGAGGCCCTCGATGGAGAGGAGGTCGGGCCTGTTGGGGAACACCTCTAGGTTGAAACCCTCCTCGGTCTCTCCCTCCCAGCTCGTCCCCATCATGGGGAGCCTCTCCCTCAGCTCCTCGTTTGTGACTTTCTTTCCCAGGAGCTCTCGGAGGTCCTCCAGGTTGACTTCTATGACCGGCATCCTTCATCACTCCATCCAGAGCCTCGCCTTGCGAAGCAGCCCCAGGTCGTTCCCGTAGAGCTGGCGGATGCTGTCGACGCCATAGCTCTGCATGATGAGCCTGTCGAAGCCGGGGCCCCAGGCGAGGACGGGGACGTCGACGCCGAGGAGGGGCTTCACCACCTCAGGGCGGAACATCCCTGCCCCGAATAGCTCCATCCATTCGCCGCGCTCCTCGATCCAGACCTCCGCCTCCATGCTCATCTCGGTGTAGGGGAAGAAGCCTGGCCTGAACCTGAACCGCTTCAGCCCGAGCCCCTCCAGGTAGGCCTTAAGGTAGCCCTGCATGTTCCTGAATGTGACCCCCTCCCCGATGACGATGCCGTCGGTCTGGTAGAACTCGGCGAGGTGGTTCCAGTCGATGGTCTCGTTCCTGAAGACCCTGCCCACGCTGAAGAACTTCCCGGGGAGGTCGTCAGGGCTGAGCTTCGCGATCTGGTTGACGCTGAGGCTCGTGGTGTGGGTGCGGAGACAGTTCCTCGCAGAGACCTCAGGGTCCCACTTGTACTGCCAGCCGGTGGAGCCGGTGGTCCAGCCGTTCTCGTGGGTCTGCCTCACGTTCTCCACCATCTCATCGTCGGGGAGGCGCCCCTTGTAGGGGGTCTTGAGGTAGAAGGTGTCGGCGAGGTCCCTGGCGGGGTGGTCCTGGGGCTGGAAGAGGGCGTCGAAGTTCCAGAAGCTGAGCTCCAGGTAATCCCCGGTCATCTCCTTGAAGCCGAGTTCCACCCAGAATCGGCGGATGTAGTCGATGATGGAGCTGATGAAGTGGCGCTTCCCCGGGTGCAGGCTGGGCACCGGGAGGGTGACGTCGTACCCCTGGAAGCTAGCGCCTTTCCACGAGCCGTTCTGGAGGATCTCGGGGGTGATCTGGGTGATGATTCTGGTTTCTTTGACCCTCTTGACTGCGGGAATCAGGTCCCTGCCTGCTTTTGTGAGCTCTACCCACCGAATGACGGTCTCGGATTCTTCCACGAGGTTCCGCCTCACGAATTGATCCAGCCTCGCCATGGAATCTTCGTCAGGGTTGTCTATACTCGTTCGTTTCAGACTGGTGAGGAGAGCGTCGTCAAGGGTTTCTCCGTCTTTCGCCGCAAGTCCCTCTTCTGTGAGAGTGAGTCGCCCCTTCTCTATGGTGGCCCAACTGTTCCGCCTCACCCATACGAGGGCGATGTTCAAGGATGGGAATTCTTCTTTTAGAACCGATATCTCGTTCCTACCACTTGCGACCAACTCGAGAAGCTTCTTCTCCGGTAGCCCATCTTCGGCGTATTTCAGTCCCTCCTCCGTGAGATTAAAGCTGCGTGAGACCTCCTCCTGGAAGGAGACGACTCCCTTCGTCTCCGCCCATGCCGACGCCTTCTCCACAGCGTCCCTCGCGAGCCCCGTCTCGGCGCTCAGCTCCTGAGTGGTCGCGGCCCCCCGCCCCTCCAAGGTGAGAAGGACCTTTCTCTCGTTCTCGTGCAGCCTCGCTGCCGCGTCTTCAGGATTCAAAGGTCTCACCAGTCTACCATTAGACGCTGGACCTTATCTTTAAAATGGTAACGGAAGCGTCAGTGAGAGAGGGGGATCAGACGGTCCTCTTGTAGTACCCCGGTCTCGGCGAGTAGATGGTCCCGTCCCTCATGAGGACCCCGATGAGGCGGGCGGCCTCGGTCCTCCCGATACCGTGGTCCGAGCTCATGGCCTCGTAGAGGTCGTCGTCGCTCACCATCCCCTCGATCCGCTCCCTCTCCCCTATAACACCCAGGACCGCCTGGAGCTGCATCTGGAGACTCCGAGGCTTACCGGAGTAGAGGATGTCGATATCGATCTCCCCCGTCTCCACGTCGATGCCCACCTGCTCCAAGCTCCTCTGCATCAACGCGATGGCGGCCTCGGCGTCCTCGACGGTGACCTCCGCCCTTAGGTGGACCCTGGCCCGGGCCTCGGCGAGGCGGACCAGGGACTCGAGCTGGCGGGCGGTGATGCTCACCGCGGAGGCCTCGCCCCCTTCGAGGCTGGCGGTCCTCATCTTGACGTAGAAGCTCTGGAATGCTTGGACCACCTCCTCGGTGAGGGTGGGGTTGGTGCGCCTCGAGTAGCTGATGTACTTCCTGAGGAGTTCCATGTCCAGGGGCGCCGTGGCGGGGGACCCGGCGGCGAGGTGGAGCCTGAGGATGTGCTCCGCCATCTTGGTGTCCTTCTCCTTCTCGGGGATGTCCCTGAGGATGAAGATGAGGTCGAAGCGGCTCAGGAGGGTGACGGGGAGGCTGATGTTCTGGGCGATGGTCTGGTACGGGTTGTATCTGCCCAGGGTGGGGTTCGCGGCGGCGAGGATGCTGGTCCTCGCGTTGAGGGTCGCGACGATGCCCCCCTTAGCAATGCTCACCATCTGCTGCTCCATCGCGGGGTGGATCGCGCCCCGGTCCTCCTCCCGCATCTTGTCCATCTCGTCGATGCAGACGATCCCCTTGTCCCCCAGGACGAGGGCGCCGGCCTCGAGGACGAAGCTCCCGGTGCCCCCCTCTCGGACCACGGCGGCGGTTAGCCCCGCGGCGGTGGAGCCCCTCCCCGTGGTGAGGAGCCCTCTGGGGGCCACACGGGAGGCGAACTGGAGCATCTGGCTCTTCCCTGTCCCGGGGTCCCCTACGAGGAGGACGTTGATGTCCCCCCTGATGCGGAGGTCGGGGAGCTCCTTGGAGACCCCGTTGAAGAGGAGATAGAGTATGGCCTCCTTGATGGAGTCGTGGCCGAAGATACTGGGGGCGATGCTCTGCATGATGCGACGGTGGACCCAAGGGTCCGAGGCGATCTCCCGTATCTCCTCCTCATCCTCCTCGGTGAGCTCCAGGAGCTCCATCTCCCGGCCGCTCACGTCCACGTTGTTCGCCTCGAGGGCGAAGTCGAAGACCCTCAGGGTACCCCCCCGGGTCTGCTTCCTGATTAGGTTGAGGGCCCCCGTGATGCTCACCCTGTCCCCGGGGCGAGCGACGTCGACCACATCGTCCCTGAGCTCCACGTTGATCTGGCGGGGGAGCTGGCCCGCGGGGAGCTCTTCGGGGCGCTCCTGGATCGCGAATCGCTGACTATCGATGAAAACAGACTCCTTGGCGTTGAGCTCGAAGCCCCGGCGGCTGCCGCAGCTGGGGCACTCCCGGGGGGTCTTGAGGAACTGGTCCGTCTGATCCAGGAGAATGGTCTCCCCGCACTGGCCGCAGGTGAACGCGGCCTTGAGGATGAAGGGCAGGACGCTCGTGGCCCGGACGATGATCCCCGTCACCATGATGAGGCGCCCGATGTGCTCCGCCCCCATACGGCGGAGGGCGGTCTCGGTGGGGAGTGCCCTAAACCGGATGTTCACACCCCTAATCGTGTCTGCGTAGGCGGGGTCCCTGATGCGAAGCTTCTGGAAAGTGGCAATGCTGAACTGGGGTAGGTGATCCCCGGGGGCTTCCAGAGTTGTGCGGGCGAGGTCGGAGTCGAAGGAGTAGAGGTCCTTGAAGTCGATGGTGAGGGATTTCAGGCCCTTCACAGCCATCTCGGAGAGGGCCTGCTCGTACTTCACCTCGCCCTTATCGTCCCTGAAGCCCTCTATGAAACGGGTGAAAGACTCCTCGGACTGGATCAGGCTCGCCAACTAGCTCTTATCCCCCAGCTTCTTCATCGCCCTTCTCCATGACGAGATACGGGCGAATAAATTTTTATACAGAGCCGCCTCCTCGGGCTGGAGCCCCCGGGTCTGGGCGGTCACCTCGGCCGAGGCGAGCCTCGTGATCTTCCCGATCCGGCTCTCCAGGATGTCCCGGAAACGACCCTTCATCCGCTCCAGATTCTCAATCTTGGCTGAGTCTCCCCCCGCCGCCTTCATCTCCCTCATGAACGTAAGATAGACCTTGGAGTAAAAATCGTCAGGCAGAGGCGAAGGCTGGCCGAGGGGCTGGAAGCGCTCCCGGTAATGGATCTGGGTCCACTCCTCCCCGCTCACCCCCTCGTCGGTGAGCCGGACCAGCCCCGCATCGAGGAGCTCCATCGCGACCCAGAAAGGGACGGTCATATCTCTCCCAGCCTCGGTCTCCTTGATGGTGATACCCGGGGTCTCGATGGCCGGCACCTTGTGGGTGGTGACGATCCTCACCTGCATGTTCTCGAAATCGAAGTAGGCATCGCTCGGTGAGGAGGACATAGAACTTTCCCGCGATAATACGGCGTGCGGAATATAGAACTATTCTTACAGTCGATGAGAATAACCGCCAGACTTTAAATCCCGTCATCCAACCCAGGGAGTAGAAGCGACGATGCTGACACCGCAGAGGGGAGTCGAGGCCATGGCTGGCGAGGTCCTCAGACTCAGAGACGACCCCGAGCTCCGCTCCATGGTCGAGAACCGGATAACCGAGTTCCTAGAGGTAAAGGAGATGGGCACCGAGAAATGGTTCGAGGAGCTCACATACTGCCTCCTCACAGCCTACTCCAGCGCCCGCCTGGGCCAGCTCTGCGTCGACGCCCTCTGCAACCGCGACGCCCTCCTCCACGGCGACCTAGATCAGGTCGTAGAGACCCTGAGGACCCAGGGGCACAGGTTCGCCGAGAAGCGGGCCGAGTACATCGTCACGGCCAGGGAGCTGGCCCACACACTGAAGGGGACCATCCAGGGCTTCCAGAACGTCAAGGCCGCCCGGGAGTGGCTCGCCAAGGGCGTCAAGGGCCTGGGCTGGAAGGAGTCCAGCCACTTCCTGCGGAACGTGGGCTACCTCGACGTCGCGATCATCGACCGCCACATCGTCTCCAACATGGTGGACCACGGCATCCTCGAGGAGCGCCCCAAGAGCATCACCAAGAGGAGATACATCGAATACGAGGGCATCCTCGCTGAGGTCGCTAGGAGGGTAGGGATGACCCTCGGGGAGATGGACCTCTACCTCTGGTACAGGAAGACCGGGAAGGTCCTCAAGTAGCCCCTGGAAATCTTATTACACCTACCCGAGAGTTAACATCCAGCGAGGTTTATCCTTGAAGGTCAAAGTCGACGGCGAAGAGAAGAACGTACACACCCTCTGGAGGGAGGGCTCCAACGTCAAACTCATAGACCAGCGGATCCTCCCCCACAGGTTCGAGATCCTCACCCTGAAGAACCACAGGAACACCGCGGAGGCCATCAAGATAATGATCCTCAGGGGGGCCGGAGCAATAGGAGTCGCGGCCGGATACGGGATGGCCCAGGCGGCGCTGGAGGCCAAGGACCTCACCATGAATGAATTCGAAGAATACCTGAACGAATCCGCTGACAGACTGAGGAACACCAGGCCAACAGCGGCGAACCTATTCCACGCCATCGACAGGTGTCTCGCAGCCGGCTCCACCGGTACGGTCCCCGAGAGGGTCGAGGCCATCGTCGCCGAAGCGGACAACATCGCCGAGGAGGACCTCGAAGCCTCTCAGAGGATCGGGGAGTACGGCAACACTCTCATCGAGAATGGCTACAGGATCCTCACCCACTGCAACGCGGGAGCCCTCGCATTCCTCGACTACGGCACCGCCCTGAGCCCCATCCGCCACGCCCACGCCAGCGGGAAGAAGGTCTTCGTCTGGGTCGACGAGACCCGACCAAGGTGCCAGGGGGCGAGGCTCACCGCATGGGAGATGGAGCAGGAGGGGATCCCCTACGCCCTCATCGTCGACAACGCAGCGGGCCACTTCATGCTCCGAGGTGAGGTGGACATCCTCATCACCGGAGCAGACAGGATCGCCGCCAACGGGGACGTCGCCAACAAGATAGGGACCTACGAGAAAGCAGTCGTCGCCAAAGAGAACGATATCCCCTTCTACGTCGCCGCCCCCAGGATGACATTCGACTTCAAGAGCCGGAGCGGGGACGAGATCGAGATAGAGGAGCGGGGCCCCGAGGAGATCACAGGGATGTGGGGGGTCGACGAGGCAGGCGAGGCTTGCCGGGTGGAGATAGCCGGGGAGGGCTTCAACGTCAGGAACCCCGCCTTCGACGTGACCCCGGCCCGCTACGTCACCGGGTTCATCACCGAGAAGGGGATAATACGCCCCCCCTTCGAGGAGAACCTCAGGGAGACCTTCGGTGGATAGTTGAGGGCCTCCCCGACGTGAAGTGTTTTTAAGAACCCCTTCACTCATGAATAGATACTTCATTGACCCTGAAGGTCCTCATCAACCCCCTAAACGTCGAGCTCACAGCCGAGAAGGGGGACATCCTCCTAACAGTGATGAGGGAGGGGGGAGTCAGGATCGAGAGCCTATGCGGGGGCAAGAGGATCTGCGGCAAGTGCCGTGTCATCCATGAAAGTGGGGATATCCGGGTCTTCTCCGACGCCCCCCAAAAGTTCCTGAGCCATGCTGAGCTCGACGAGGGTTACCAGCTCGCATGCGCTACTCGCCTCCTCGGCGACTGCGTATTCACCATACCCACCGAGAGCAGGATCGACCGCCCCCAGATCCTCCTCAGCGCCGAGCTCTACATCGAGGAGCCCGACCCCAGCTCCCGGAAGTACATCATCGAAGCCTCGCCCTACGTCGACAGCCCCCTCCTGATACCCCACAGGACCATCAGGCTCCAGGGGTACACGGGGGTCCAGCCCCGGGTGGGGGAGGAGGTCTACGGGAAGCTCCAGGTCATCGGGGACGGCCCCGTCACGGCCACGGTCTCCAGAACAAACGGATTCCCGGAGATCATCGACGTGGAGCCCGGGGAGAGGACGGGCTACAACTATGGGCTCGCCGTCGACATCGGCACCACCACCGTGGTCGGGTTCCTTGTCGACCTCAAGACGGGGAACATCCTGGCCCGGGCCTCGGAGATGAACCGCCAGATCACATATGGGGAGGAACTCGTGACCCGGATCTCCTTCGCCCGAACCAAGGAGGGACTCGACAGGCTCCAGAGGATCGTGATGAGCACCATCAACGACGTCATCGCTCAAGTCACCCAGGAGGCCGGCGTCGACCCCGAGGACATCACCGACGTCTGCGCCGGCGGGAACACCGTGATGAACCACCTCTTCGCTGGGATAGATCCCAGCTACCTCGAGATCGCCAACGTCAAGGTCTCCAGGGAACCCATCATCAAGAAAGCGAAGCGCCTAGGCCTCAACGTCAACCCCGAGGCCTACGCCTACTGCGTCCCCAACGTTAGCCGGTTCCTCGGCGGCGACGCCATCGGGGACGTCCTCGCCTCCGACATGCATAACAGCGAGGAGCTCAGCCTCATGGTGGACCTGGGGACCAACGGGGAGATCATCTTCGGGAACAGCAGCTGGCTCTTCAGCAGCAGCTGCGCCTCCGGCCCCGCCTTCGAGGGAACAGGGGTCCGCCACGGGATGCGGGGCGCCAGAGGAGGCATAGATCACATCACCATCGACCCCGAGACCTACGAGGCGGAGTACACCACCATCGAGAACGCCAGGGTGAAGGGGATCTGCGGCTCAGGGCTCATCGACCTAGTCGCGGAGCTCTTCGGTGTGGGCCTCCTCGACTTCGTGGGAAAGCTCATCCCCGGCAAGACCGATCGCGTCCGGGAGGGTAAATGGGGCCTCGAGTATGTCGTCGTCCCCGGGGACAAGACCACAATCGGGCAGGACATCGTCCTCACCCAGACCGACCTCGACTACGTCATCGACTCCAAGGCCGCCGCCTGCGGGGCTATCACAGTCCTCATGAAGAAGCTCAAGATCACCATCGAGGACATCCGCTACTTCTACGTCGCCGGGGCCTTTGGCACCTACACCGACCTCGGGAACGCCGTGAAGATGGGGATCTTCCCGGAGCTCCCCAACGCCGAGGTCCACCCCATCGGGAACGGGAGCCTCTCCGGGGCCTACGCGACCCTGATGTCCATGGGGAAGAGGCGGGAGGCGAAGGATATAGCGGAGAGGACCGTCTACGTCGACCTACTGGTGGACGTGGAGTTCATGGAGGAGTACAGCAGGGCCCTCTACCTCCCCGGGGCAAAAGAGTACTTCCCGAGCTTCAGCAGGGCCCGTTAGGCCTACAGATGGGCATGTAGACCTGACGAAATGATTTAAATCCCGGATGAGGGAATCTTTCTTGTTCCGAGCCGGATATCGGAATCGTTCACCCGCCCTAGCTCAATGGCAGAGCATCCGGCTGTAGTCAACGCCCCGCGGGGCGATGGCAATCAAGCCATGAGCAGACACCGGAGGGTTCCCGGTTCAACTCCGGGGGGCGGGACCACCCTCCACGTCACTTCTCGAAGATCTCCGCCCGCTCAGCCATCTCCCTCACGAGGGGATGAACGTCATCGGGAAGCTCGGAGACCCAAGCGTACTCATCGTGCTCATCATCCATGCGGACCACGTCTCCGGCGACATCGACCCTGAAGAAAGTGGTCACGTAATGGGTGTCGGACCAGAAATGGCACATGCTCCCCTTCGCCTCGAAGCCTACGGGAGTGAGCCCCGTCTCCTCCTCCAGCTCCCTGAGGACCGTCTCCTTCAGGGTCTCCCCGTACCTGATCCTACCCCCAGGAACGAACCAGACGCCCTTCCCGGGCTCGTTCACACGCTTCATGAGCAGCAGCCTCCCCTCGTGGACCGCCAGTAAATCGATGCTGGCCAGGGGCATGGACGCTCTTATCTGTTTGAACAGCTCCCAGTCGACCCATCCCCGTTTTCTGTTCTCAGCCATCGGTTTTCGTCCCCTGTCTCCTTTCACGCATCTATTGATGAAGGTTTTTTAAAAGCCAAACCTCTCCCCATATTGGGAGTCCCTTGAAAGTTTACATGGATCACGGAGCCGGGAAGCCCGTGGACCCTAGGGTCCTAGAGGCGATGACCCCCTACTTCACGGAATACTACGGGAACCCCGCCAGCTTCCACGGGGAGGGATTCGATGCCCTCAAGGCCGTGAACCAGGCGAGGCAGCAGGTAGCCTCCCTCATCGGGGCTGAGGCAGGGGAGATCGTCTTCACATCCTCCGCGACGGAGGCCAACAACCTCGGGATCGGGGGGGCCACTCGGAGGTACACGAAGAAGGGGAACCGCATCGTCCTCTCGGCAATTGAGCACATCTCATCCCTCAACGTGGGGAAGGAGCTCTACAGGGAGGGCTTTGAGATCAAATACGCTCCGGTGGACGCCGAGGGAGTCGTCGAGCTTGGAGAGCTCGAGAGCCTCGTGAACGACAAGACCGTGCTCGTCTCGGTGATGGCGGCCAACGGGGAGATCGGGACCATCCAGCCCTTCGAGGAGGCCGCGGAGATCGCTCACAGGAGCGACGCTCTATTCCATACCGACGCCACAGCTGCCGCCGGCCAGATCGGCCTCGAAACGAAAAGCGTAGACTTCATGACCCTCTCCTCCAACGACTTGTACGGACCGAAAGGGGTGGGAGCCCTCTACGTCAAGAAGGGGCTGAGGGTGAAGCCCCAGATCCTCGGCGGGGGTCAGGAGAGGGGAATCAGATCCGGATCCGAGAACGTCCCGGGCATCGTCGGGATGGGGGCCGCCGCGGGGCTCGCCTCGGCTGAAATGGATGCTGAGGGTAAGCGTCTCACAATTCTCCGTGACAAGTTGATCAAGGGGGTGACCGAATCCATTAAGGAGTCGTACCTAAACGGTCACCCGACCCTGAGGCTCCCCAACAACGCGAACATCAGGTTCAGCTACATCGAGGGGGAGGCCCTCATCCTGAGCCTCGACCAGCTCGGCATCAAGGTCTCCTCGGGCTCCGCGTGCACCGCGAAGACTCTGGAGCCCTCCCACGTCCTCAGGGCCATGGGGCTGAAGCACGAGGAAGCCCACGGCAGCCTCGTCTACACCCTGGGAAAGGTAAATAACGAGGAGCACATCGAATACGTGATACAGCAGATGCCGGAGGTCGTGGGGAGGCTACGCGCGATGTCCCCCCTCACCCCTGAGGAGCTGAGATGATGTACAGCGAGAAGGTGCTCGACCACTTCAGGAACCCCCGGAACGTGGGGGAGATCGAGGACGCCGACGGAGTCGGATCAGTGGGGAACCCCGTCTGCGGGGACGTGATGTCCATCTACATCAAGGTCAAAGACGACAAGATCGAAGACATCAAGTTCAAGACCTTCGGCTGCGGCGCAGCCATCGCCACCACCAGCATGACCACTGAGCTCGCGAAGGGGAAGACCCTCGACGAGGCGATGACCATCACCCGCCAGGATGTCGCAGACGAACTCGGGGGGCTCCCGCCGGTCAAGATGCACTGCAGCAACCTCGCCGCCGACGCCCTCCACGAGGCCATCGAGAACTACAGGGGGAAGAAGAAATGAGCGATAAAAAGTTCACCCCCTGCCCCATCTGCAAGCCCGTCTCCGATGACGAGGACTGCGTCTTCGCGACGATCCGGAGAGTCGAGGACGGCAAGACGGTGATCTACTGTTGCGCGCAGCAAGAAAAGGTTAATAATCGGGATCAATCCTAGCTGAATATATACGGTCAGTGAAAGTGCTTTGGATAGGAGACAGCTCGCGACCTTCATCTCCGCAGCTATGAACGCCCCCCTGGTCGCCATACTGACCTTCGTGCCCCTCATACTCACTCAGAGGCACGACAACCCCAACCTGCTCATCGCGATCACCACCCTCTTCGGGGCGGTGCTACCCCTCTCCTCGACCTACTACCTGGTCAGGAAAGGGATAATCCCCGACATCTACGCCTCGGACAGGTCCACGAGGACGGAACCCTTCCTCTGGGCCATGGCATCATACCTCATGGGGGTCACGGCCCTCCTCTGGTACGAGGCCCCCTTCGTGGTAACAGCCCTGATGGCGTGCTACTTCGTGAACGCCATCGTGATGCTCTTCATCACCCTCTCCTGGAAGATCAGCATCCACATGGTGGGCGTCATGGGACCCCTCACAGCATTGATGTTCCAACTCGGCACGAAGATAGCCCCCCTCATGCTCATACTGCTACCGGTCGCCTGGGCGAGGCTCGAGCTAAAAGCCCACAACAAAAAGCAGATCGCTGCAGGGGCGGTGTTGAGCTCTATACTGACCTGGGTCCAGATGGCCTTCTACGTGAACTTCCTTCTCCCCATGATCTAGGGGAGAGAGGCTAGCCCCTCAGTATTTTTCCCGTTAGGGTTCTCCCGAACTCCCTGGCTTTCAGCAGCTCCTCAGCGCCCGGCCTGAATTTGTATTCGAGGTCCCCCTCGATTAGCTCTATGCCCGCCGCCTCGAGTCCCGCCTCAACTTCTTTCCTCGCGCCCCCGCCCCAGCCATAGGAGCCGAAGAAGGCGCCGATCTTGAACCTGGGTTTCAGTCCCTTCAGGTACGCAAGGAATGAGGCGACGGTCGGGAATACGCCGTTGTTGATGGTGGGGGAACCGACGAGGACCGCCTTCGCCTCGAGGATGTCGGCGATGACGTCACTGTTGTGGGACGCCCCCAGCCTGTGCAGCTTGACCTCGACGCCCCCCTCGGCCACGCCATCGCTCAGAGCCCTAGCGATCATGTGGGTGCTCTCCCACATGGTGTCGTAGACGATGACCGCCCTGGGGATGGTCTCCCCCGCGACCCACCCCCGGTACTTATCCATGATCTCCCCGATCATGCTCCTCCAGATGACCCCATGGCTCGGCCCGATCAAATCGATCTCCAAGCCCCCCAGTGCCTTGAGCGCCCTACCGACGCTGGTCGAGAGATGCATGATTATATTGGCGTAGTAGGTGCTCGCCTCCTGCATCAGCACCCCCGGGTCGACCTCGTCGTCGAATCTCCCCGATGAGGCGATGTGCTGCCCGAAGGCGTCATTTGGTAGGAGTATCTTATCCTCGGGAATGTATGTGACCATCGAATCAGGCCAGTGAACCATGGGGATGGGCGTGAACTGGAGAGTCTTCTTGCCCAGGTTTATGGAGGGCTTGTCCGTGATGGACGTGACCTTGAGGCCCTCACCGAAGTAGCCTCGAAGGTTTTTTACACCGAAATTTGAGGCGACGAGCTCTGCGTTCTCTGCGATAGTTAGGAGCTTCGTGATGCATCCCGAGTGGTCGGGCTCCGTGTGGTTGGAGATCACGTAATCGATCTCGCTCGGGTCCACGATCTCCCTGATCCTCTCCATCATCTCGGGGAAGGACTTGTCCTTCACCGTGTCGACCAGAGCGATCTTCTCGTCCACGATGAGGTATGCGTTGTACGTGGAGCCCCGGTGAGTGAGGTAGCCGTGGAAATTGCGGAGGTTCCAATCGATGGCCCCCACCCAGTAAACTCCTTCTTTTAGCTTGATCAAATAGGTCACGACTCAATTCGATTTTAGCAGGATGGAATAAAAGGGTTAGCAGTTCACCGATTGATGCTAAACTTCAAAGGCAACCAGCGCCCTTACAATTGATCCTATGGAAATCGCCGTCTCAACCCTTTTCTGCCTCCACAAGCCGTTGGAAGAGGCTATGACCCTCGTCCTCGAGGCCCCCACCAAGTTCATCGAGCTGATGGACGCCGGGCCCCACGCACTGTCCCCCTCCCGGGTCGAGGCGCTCCTCGAGATCAAGGAGACCCACGGTCTGGAATACTCGGTCCACGCTCCTTACACGGACGTAAACATCGCTGCGGAGGACCCTCAGGTGCGTGAGGCCATCCTCGGGCGCCTCGAGGACTCTATCAGATATGCTTCGGATCTGGGCGCGGAGGCGTTTGTCTTCCACCCCGGAAACACTACCGCTCTGGAGTGGGCTCTCCCCCAGGGAACCGCTTGGCGGATCAACCTCGAATCTGCTAGGCGCCTCGTAGATTACGCCGAGACCCTTGGCGTGAGAGCCATGATCGAGAACGTCCCGGAGCCCTTCCCCTTCGTGATGAAGTCGGTGGAGGACTTTGACCGCTTCTACCATGAGGTCGGTATTGAGGCGTTTATGGTCCTCGACGTCGCCCACGCTCACATCAGGGGCGAGGAGCTGGAGTTCATCAGGAGATTCGGGGACAGGATAGCCCACGTCCACGTGAGCGACAACCACGGCGACAGTGACACCCACCTGCGGATAGGCGAAGGCTCCGTCGCCTGGGAGGAGGTCATGGAGGCCCTCAGGGAGTCCCCCTTCGACGGCTGGGTCACCATAGAGTCCCACGAGGCCATCGTCGAGTGCGTCCAACTCCTCGAAGAGTTGAAGTGACGCCGCTCAGGACAAGTCGATCTCGTAGAGATCCTCAGCGATCATTGTCTCCGGGAATATCGCCTTCGCCTCCTCGAGGAGATGAGACGGATCAGGGTATCTGGAGCTGATATGGGTCAAGATCAGCCTCTTCGCGTCGGCCTTGACGGCGATCTCGGCTGCCTGGGTTGCTGTCGAGTGCCTGTTCTCCCCGGCCCTCTCTAGTAGCAAGTCGTCGAATGTGGCCTCGTGGATGAGGAGGTCGGATCCCTCGGCAGCCACCGCAAACCTCTCACTAGGCCTCGTGTCCCCGCTGTAAGCGATCTTGAGGCCTTTCCTAGGCGGGTCGATGACCTCCTCGGTCTTCACGGATCTCCCGTCCTCAAGCACAACATCCTCCCCCTGCTGAAGCCGCTTCCACAGGGGCCCCTTGGGTACACCGAGGGCCTCCGCCTTCTCGGGATGGAACCTCCCGGGCTTCGGGCGCTCTTCGAGGACATATGACCAGCTGGGCATGTCGTGGTCCGCTTCGACCGTCGCCACGACATACTCATCCCCTTGGAAGACAAGCCCCTCGGAGACGATCTCGAATAACTTCACCGGGAACCGGGGGATTCCCAGGGTCTCGCTGAAAGCCCTCATGAAATCTGCCAGGCCCGTGGGGCCGTAGACTTCAAGGGGCCTCTCCCGGTCGAGGAGAGTCATGGACTGCAGTAGGCCGGGGAGGCCGAGGATGTGGTCTCCGTGGAGATGGCTGATGAAGATCTTGGTGGGCCGCCGGAACCCGAGTCCGGCCTCCACCATGCGGCGTTGGGTTCCCTCGCCACAGTCGAAGATGATGAGCTCCCGGTTCCTCTTCACCGCGATGGCTGAAGCCCCCCTCCTCTGTGTGGGCATGCTGCCGCTGGTTCCGAGGAATATTATCTTCAACGCGGGACTACTCCAGTCGATGTGCTCGTTCGAGGGTGGTTGGTGGAAAGTGGGCATCTTGACGCTTAAATGATGTTGCCCAGTCCTGGAGTATCTAGATATCATTTTTTTGTGGAAATTATTCATTCATTCATTTTTTCCCGGGTGAAACGCTCCGCTTCAAGGGTGACCATGCAACCGTTTCCGCAGGCTGTAATGATCTGCCGATATTTCGTTTCGTAGAGATCCCCGGCGATAAAGACTCCCTACACGCTAGTATCGACTCCGCCAGGCGATACTATGTAACACTTCTCGTCCATCTCCAGCTGACCCTCGAACAGGGAGGTGTTGGGGAGCCATCCTATCGCTAGGAGGACGCCATCGCATTCCTCGGTCCATTCCTCCTCGGTCCCTCGGTTATGGAGCCTCACCCCTTCCACGTGATCCGCTCTCAGGATGTCCTAGACCACGGTGTTCCGGATGAATCGGATCCTCTCGTTCTTGTCGGCTCTCTCGGTGAGGCACAGGCAGGCTGTGAGCCCTGAGGGCTCTCCGCCGATCACGATGATGGCTTGCAGGGCTCATCCCTCACTGTGCTTGCCTTCGAGGGGCGTACTCTGGTCGAGGCAGGAGTCTTTCTGGTTCAGGATCTCGTTGAGTTCGCTGACGAGCTTTTCGTGGGACTTGAATCCGATGAGTTCCCCGATGGGCCGTCCCTCGCAGAACACTTTGATGGTGGGTGTGCTCATGACGCCGTTGTCGATGGCGGTCTTCCGGTTTTCGGTGCTCTCAAGGATGTTCACCTTGAGGAACTTGGCCCCCGGGATGGCCTCGGGGAGCTGGGCGAAGATCGGGTTGAGCTTATTGCACCATCCGCACAAGTGGTGCCAGAAATCCACGACCACGGGCCCCTCGGCCTTCATGACCTCCGACTCCCATTGGGAGGCTTGAATATCAGATACGACTGACATAGAGAATCTGCTCCATCTCGGGGTTGGTTCGGGGATATAATAAGGCTTTCAGACGGGCCTAAATCTCCTTGAAGCTCATGGTCCCATTGGAGATGAGGAGCTCGTAGAGCTGATTGGGGTAGGGCTTGAGGTTGAAACTCTCGAGCTCCTCCCCCGTAAGGATGAGGGTGAGCTTCCTCACCTGGTACTCTCTGGAGTCCCCGCCCGGGAGTACACTCTGGACCCCCTTGCTGATCTGGACCACCATCTGGCTGATCTCCTCGGGGAGCTCCGTAGGGGTCATGGTCACCATCGGTGGGCGAGGCCTCACCTCGACGAAGTCGATCTGGAAGCCGTCCCTCCCCTCGACGTCCTTCGTCGCCATGACGGATTGAACCTTGATCTTGATCCTTGAGCTCAGCATTTTGGCACCACAGATCAGGGAAAGCCTCTCAATCAAATACGTTGTGGTACCGTAACCAATCTGATGGGTTCATATTGAGAACCGGGGGTCCCCCGATGGGAACTACACTTTTTTGAGGTGATCCGCTATCAGTCTCGAGACGGACACGAGGCTCGTCGGCGTCTGAACGGTGTCAGTGGCGACCAACACGTCAGCCCCAGCGTCAAGGATTTTCTCCCGGGCACCGCCCATGAAGAGGCCGTGGGTGCAGACCGCCGCGACTCGGACAGCCTCCAGCTTTTTAAGACCCTTCACGGCCCTGGCGGTTGTCCCTCCGCTGCTGACGATGTCGTCGAAGACTACGGCACGCCTTCCCCGGACGGCGATATCCTTCACCACCATCTCGATCTCGCCGGTGTGCCGGTCCCTCTCCTTGGTAAAGAAGCTGACCTCGCCACCGAGGACAGCCCCAGCGGACTCCGCCAGACCTATGGCCCCCTCGTCAGGGGATAGACTGAAAGCGCCATCGAACCCATTCATTTTCAGATACTCGGCCAGGTCCGGCATCGCCGAGAGATTCGTCACCTGGACGCCGGCCTCGTCACAGAACCCCTCTAAGGCCTCCGGCTCATGGACATCGACGACGATCAGCCGGTCCACCCCCGACGCCCCCAGGAGCTTGGATATGGTCTTCAAGCTCAGCGCCTCCCCCTCCAGGAACCTCTTGTCCTGGCGGGCATAGGCGAGGTACGGGACGACACAGGCAACCTCCTTGGCCCCGGCATCCTTAGCGGCATCGACCATGAGGAAAAGTTGGAGCAACGACTTGTCCGGATCGGGGAACGTGGTCTGGACGATGACCGCGGTCTCCTCCTTCAGCGGCGCCGTGATCCTGATGTAGCTCTCCCCGTCGGGGAAGAGGCGGTGCACTGCTGGATGAGACTCGACCCCCATCCTCTCAGCGATTCTTGCGCCCAGCTCGGGGGACGCGGGCCCCGGGATGACCTTCATCTCGACCGTACAAATCTCTGCAGGTGTATAATATAGCTCTCGCCCTACGAGACGTAGAAGAAGAGGATCCCTGCGGTGGCTGCCGCGGCCAGCCAGGCCCTCCAGTCCCACCTGAGGATCTTGGCTCCATCGAAGACACCGAAGGGCAGGAGATTGAAGAGGGCGAGGCTCGAGTTGATGAGGATCCCGATGTACGCCAATACGGAGACGAAGGAGCTTGTCGCGAAATAATCGATGGCGAGAAACAAGATTGCTTGGGCGATGTTGGTAATGGGTCCAGCCACGGAGATCTTCCCGTAATCATCGCCGTACATCAGCCCCGCGATCATCACCGCTCCGGGGGCCACGAGCTTGAAGGGGGAGAAGAAGGAGAACAGGGTTATCATGAGCCCTATGTTGTTCAGGCGGTACTCCGCCCAGTACCCGAGCCTCTGAGCCATGAACTTGTGGGCGAGCTCGTGGAGAAGGAACGCGGCGGCAAAGATGAGGACCGCTCCAAGCGCCAGCATTGGTCGTTGAAGTAGATAACTCCATGACATAAGAGGTAGCGCGGCGATGATGATGAGGCTGATACCGAGATGCTGCACCTCCTTCTCGCTGAAGCGGAACAGGTTCCTGACGCTCGAGCGGTTTCTCGAGCCATGGAACACGTAATCTCTGGCTTGCCCCGACGATCCGCTTCTCCAGATGGGCACCGATCTCTGCTGGTACAGGCCCGTGCACTCGTGGAACTCGGGGAGCCTGTGCTCGGAGCAGTAATACCCGCCACAGTAGTTGCATCTGAAGGGGAGGTCGTCGTCCTTGCCGCATCTGTCACATTGAACCATGAATCCTCTTTTCCGTGCGGGGAATAGTGGCGAATACCCGTATTTGAGGGTTTCAGATTCAGGATCCATGAGACATTTCCTTCAATCCCAGGGATAGGGGAAGGATGAGCAGGACGAGTCCTGCAAGGGTCACATAGAGAATCGAGGGATTGTACGCCTCCGCGATGGCGCCCCCAACTATCGGCCCCAGGCTCATCCCCACCCCGTAGACGCACTCATGGAGACCCATGGCCGCGCCCAGGGCCTCACTCGGCGACTCGTGGGCGATATAGTTGAGAATGACGGGGGTGATTATCCCTCCCGCGAATCCGTACAGGGCCAGGGGCAGAGCGAACTCCGATGTGCTGTTCGAGGTGGAGACCATGAAGAGGGCTCCGCTCATGAGTGTCGAGGAGATCCAGAGGGATCTCCGGGTACCCCACCTCACCCAGCGCTCGCTGGAGAGGAAGCCAAGCCCCCTCACAGCGTTTGTCATAGTGAGGAGAAGGCCTATAGCCGAGGCCGATATGCCGAGGACTCCCAAGTGGCCCGGGAGGATCGCCATGTAGATTCCGAGGACGACGGCGTAGGGGATGAGGGTGATGTACGCGAGAGCGATGGGTCTGAGGGAGGTGAGCCCCTTCCAGATGCCCCCTGTCACAGCCCTAAGGGCCACCCTGCCACTGAGCCTCGCCATGATCAGCAAGACGCTGGGAATGATGAGTGTCGCGACTAGGATGAACAGGACGGGGAAGCCGTATCTATCCGAGACGATCCCGCCGAGGATGGGGCCCGCGACAAAGCCGGAAATCCACGAGACATTATAGCGCACCACCGATTTTGTGAGCTCTTCGGGGGGAGATAGGTCGGCGGTCAGCGTGCTGGCCGTGACCCAGAAGGCGGCGGAGACGACGCCGAGGAGGCCCCTCAAAGCGAACAGCTCGGGGACTCTGCTCGTGAGGCTGAAGAGGACGGGAACTATGGCCCCGAACGCCGTGAACACGAGGAAGAACCGGACCCTCTCGAAGCGATCGAGCATCAATCCCGTGAGGAGCGTCATGACCGTGTAGACGACGGATCCGACGGACCCTAGGAGACCCAGCTCGATGTAGGTTGCCCCTAGGCTTTCCGCGTATACGGGGAGAAGGAAGGTGATGGTGCCGTAGGCTGTTGATATGAGGAAGATGGACAGGTAGAGGGATCTGAGCAGTCCCCTCCTTTCCTCAATGGAGAGCGCGCTCACAGAGTTACACCAAGGGTCCAACAAAGAGTGTTTAGTCGCTATAGGGGTTTCACGATGATCTCGTGGAGCTTCATGTCCCTGATACGGTTCGAGGTCGAGGGAGTTATCACCATCGCTGTGTCGCTCCCGGCGTGGCTCCCGGCCACCGAGACCACCTTTTTGTCAAGGGGGATGAGACCTGCATCAGCGACCATCATCACGATCTCGGGGCACACCTTGACACCCTGACTGAAGAGCCTCAGGGTGTGGGCGACCACCATGGTAACCGGGGGGACGACGTGCGGTAGCCTTCCGTCCAAGGGCGTCGTCTTCGCTGGGCGCTGCCTCGACATCCCAACCTCGACTCCGCCCGTCAGGACATCGGTGCCGGTGTAGACTATCATTCCCGCCTCCTCGAGTTTATCCCTGGTCTCCGGGGGCACTAACTGGACTCCGGGGGCCCTGTAACCCGTCTGGTGAGTCACTACTATGACTTTCAGGCCGCTCCCTTCGAAGACCTTGAGGGCCTCCAGGGCGCTGTAACCCGTGGTGGATGAGACGAGGACCGTGTCTATCCCCCTCTCCTTGGCCGCCTCGAGGGCTATTTTGAGGGTCTCCTCGGTGTGCTCCTTCCCGGGCTTCTCGAAGTAGACCGTGGTTCTCTTGACGCTCATGCGTTTTCGCTCCGGACGCTCAGGATGTGATTGTGAGGAAACAAAAGGATTCCGATGCCCCGGAGAACTCTGTTCTAGGCTTCGAGCTTCCCCACGATGGGGATATCGGCCCCACATTGGATGCATCGGTTCTCATCGTCGAGGCGCCAACCAGTGATTTTGTAGCCCCTGCGCTCGATGACATTCTCCCCGCATTGATGGCAGTAGGTGTCACCGTACTCGTCGAGGGGGACGTTCCCGACGTAGACGTACCTGACCCCCTCCTCCAATGCGAGCTCCCTGGCCCTACGGAGGGTCTCGACGGGGGTCGAGGGGAGATGGCTGAACTCGTGGTGGGGGAAGAACCTGCTGAGGTGGAGGGGAGTGTCCGGGCCCAGCTTGTCGACGACGAACCGGGCCATCGCTCGGGTCTCGTCCTCGTCGTCGTTGGTCTCGGGGATAATGAGGAATGTCACCTCGACGTGGACCCCATTGCGCTTCATATCGACCGTGGCGTCCAAGACGTCCTGAAGGTCCCCGCCGCAGTGCTCCCTGTAAAAGGGGGCGTTGAAGGCCTTCCAGTCGACGTTCGTGGCGTCGATGACGTCCACGACCTTTGCGAGGGCCTCCAGGGAGATGTAACCGTTGGTGACAAGGACGTTCTTGATGTCCTTCGCCCGGGCGAGGCGTGCGACGTCCTCGACGTAGTCCAGGTTGATGAGGGGCTCGTTGTAGGTGTAAGCGATGCTGTCACACTCCTGCCTCCTGGCCATAGCTACTACCTCTTGTGGTGAGGTGTAACGCGTTGTGAGCTCACCGGGCTTCGATGTTGAGAGGTGCCAGTTCTGGCACCAGGGGCAGGTGAAGCTGCATCCCACGCTGCTTATGGAGAAGGATCGGCTCCCGGGGTAGAAATGGGCCAAGGGTTTCTTTTCGATGGGGTCTACGGCTATTGCGGAAAGCTGGCCGTAGGTGAGGCTCACGAGGCGCCCATCCCGGTTCTCCTTGACGCCGCAGAACCCGTGCTTCCCCGCTTGGACGACACATTTCCGGGGGCAGATGGTGCATCTGACGGCGTCGTCGCTGAAGGTCTCGTAGAATCTCGACTCCTTCTCCATGGGCACCAAGACGGACAGGGTAAGCCCTCGATAAATTGTTTCCTCCCGTAACGGGAAGGGCTATGCTCGATACCCTGATCTTATTACCACGATAAACGATAAAGGCTCATACGCGAGAGGTGGTAGGGGAGATTTTCTGTTGACGGAGAATAGTGGCGAGGAGGACAGGATCGACTACGAGGTCATCAGGAACCAGAGGTTCATGATAGAGACTGCGAGGGATTTCATCAAGGGCGTGGAGCCGTGGACGACTGCGCACGAGGAGGTCGAGGAAGAGACGTGTATCACCATCGAGGAGTTCAACAAGTGGAGGAGTCACCTACTGAAGATTCTGGGGGTGGCGAAGGATGAGTAGGCGGGACGTCCTGGAGAAGATCGAGAACCTGAAGAGCAGGGTGAAGGAAGTCCAGATGTACGAGCTGATGACCACTAACCAGTATCGCAAACAGGTCAATTTGATTATCGAGATCCTCGAGGATCTAGCAAAGATCGATTGAAAAAATCCGTATATTACCTAAAATAACCTGATATTTAGATTTTTATAGTCAAGCTTAAGTAATAAAGGTGGAGAAAAGAACCCTATCTCTCAAACCGGATAGATCCACGTTCGTTGTTAAATATTCTTGAACACTGCTTGGCATGGGGAAGGGAAAACCGCCTGGGAACCACGGTCCAGATATTTGGGGGTTGAATGGTAGCGGCAATGGGACCGCAACCCACGGGGGACATTACTTGGTTTGAAGGGGGAATGCGATCGTGCCCTCCCCACCCTTTTTTCTAACAAATATGAAAGGGCATCACACTGGATGAAAATAATGCTGGTGTGCCTATTCGTGAGTCAGCGACCTCGGAGAAGAGGAACGCCTCAGTAAGCCTTGTATTCCATCCTTCCAATAATCAGCAAGATGTGGAGACTCGGCCGCCCAGACGCCGCATCGACACTCGACCACGCGGGAGTCCGGAGAAGCCTGCCCCGATACGTCGATGTTGTGAAGAACGAAAAGCGCGCAAAGTTCCTCCTCAACGTGGCGATGGAGGTCGATTTCTCGCCAGATGATACTACCGAGAAACTCTGGGAGCTCCATGGAGACGTACTGGAAACATATAGCCACGTCGAGGGGGAGGCTGACGGGGGACAATATCCCGAGCAGTTGCAGGGCGAGAGATCGTTCTTGGATCTCAAGATAGAGCTTGGGAAGCGTATCATGGAAGGCTGCCATTTCTGTGAAAAGAGGTGTGATGCCGACCGCCTCTCCGGTGAGAAAGGCGAGTGCAACGCGGGAACCATGTTCAGCGTCTCCAGCTGCTTCCCCCACATGGGGGAGGAGCCCGAGCTCGTCCCGTCGGGGACCGTCTTCACCCTGGGCTGCACGATCCGGTGTATCCACTGCCAGAACTGGGAGATAAGCCAGTGGCGGGAGCGGGGGACCCGCGTCGACCCGAAGGGCATGGCGGTGCTGGTGGAGAGGCTGAGGGGCCAGGGGTGCAGGAACCTCAACATGGTGGGAGGTGACCCCACACCCAAC
The DNA here is from genome assembly GCA_016783485.1 of Candidatus Bathyarchaeota archaeon. Lineage (GTDB taxonomy): Archaea > Thermoproteota > Bathyarchaeia > TCS64 > TCS64. The sequence goes on along the minus strand of JADHWM010000016.1, from coordinate 211 downwards.
TGCTGGCTCTGGCTTCGGACCATGGCCCAAGTCGACTCTAACATCGCCACGGTCTGGAACAGCAACAGCTATTACAGCAGGGAGACCGCTCAACTCCTCGCTGGGTTCATCGACCTCTACCTCCTCGACTTCAAGTACGGCAACGACAACTGCGCAACCGAGATCTCCGGCGCCCCGGGGTACTGGGAGGCGTGCACCCGGAACCACTTGA
>JADHWM010000072.1 GCA_016783485.1 Candidatus Bathyarchaeota archaeon | reverse complement strand
TTCCTGTCACCGAAGGTTTTAATAGGCCTGCCTTCGCATGAAAACTCTGCAATGTCCGACAGGAACATCGTCTATATCGGGAACAAGCCTATCATGAACTACTGCCTCGCGGTCCTGAGCTCTCTACAGCAGGGCGACGGAAGCACGGTGCAGTTAAAGGCCAGGGGACGTGCGATAAGCTCCGCAGTCGACGTAGCTGAGGTCACAAGGAACAGATTCTTGAACGACCTCATAGTCGATCACATCGAGATCGGAACAGAAGAGCTCGAGAACCAAGAAGGCCAGAAGCGGAACGTAAGCACCATAACCATAGTCCTGAAGAAAGGCTAGGGAAAACAGTCATTAGCACTCGTTTTGCCCAGTGGTTCCTCATCAGCCAGCGGTAGCCCTGAATTTTTTAACCAATTGTTTTTAATTCACCCGAGAAAATCACATTTTAGAAAAACGTAAAAAATTTTCACAAGTCATTCATATTTTATATATTATGCCATGGCTGCAGGATCCGAAGAGGAACAGATGGCAGACATGCGAAATCTGGCATCTATGCTACATAGCCTCTACTTCGGCACCCTTCTCGCTATAAAGAAAGAGAAATTCTTCTTCGAGGTCTACGAGGCATGATCACCCTCGGGCATTCGCCAGAATCTTCTCGAGCGTGCCCAGGGAGAGGGAATTGAAACTGATGGCTTCGTCGCCTGTCCTAGAGAGGGTCAATGAGCGTCCTTATTGATTCATCAAAATGTAAATTTGTTTCTTTTTTCTCAATCTGATAAGATAAAGGGGCTTCACTCCGCATTAGCGTGCCTCTTCCTGAGGTCGACCTCCGAGGCCCCGATCCTCTGCATCAACTCCGCTATAATCGAGTCTAGGAAGATCATGCAGCTGAGCTCGAACATCGTCCCCAGCGGGGCGTTGCTGTATTCCCCCTTAATCTGCCTCTTGTCGTAGTCGAATATCTGGTCTATCTTCGTCCTTCCCTTCACCTCGATCACCTCGTGGGCGTTGGCCGCGAGGGGAGAATCAGGGTGGGAGGTGACCGCGATGACCATAGAGCCAACACTTTTCGCAACCTCGGCCTGCGCCACGACCGTGGTGGTAGTACCAGATCCAGACAAAGCCACAACCAAGTCATCTTCGGTGAGGGCCGGAGTTATGGTCTCCCCGCTTACGTAGACGTTGAACCCCAGATGCATCAAACGCAAGGCGAAAGCACGTCCCACGAATCCGCTTCGCCCGGAGCCGATCAGCAGGATCTTGTGGTCCTTATGGTCGATCAGTATGTCGATCATCTTCTCGATCTCGGAGTCTTCAATGGATTGGATGACGCTGCCGATTCCTGCAAGGAGCCACGACGAGACCTCCTTTACGATGCTCATGGCCAACGATCTCACCAAGGCACACTGATCGTATTTGTTATTATCCATCGGAAAGGGGAAAATAGGGGTTTTTGGCTGGTCACACTATATACTGGTATATACACACACTTCAATACTCTTATTAACAACATCGCGATGATGCTTTTCTTGACATTCTCATCTCTATTATTGGAGCGAGAAAATACACTTTCTAATAAAAAATGATCACTAGATCCTACGTCAAGCCTCTCTGACGTAGCAGTGTTCGTTCTCCCCCTTGAGGACGCTGTCGATAGCGATCTCGGCAATGGCTGAGCTGTGCTCCGCAATAATCTTCAAGTCCCATGCGATCTCGCTCATTATTGCGCCGAGTTCCGGACTGCTCCCGTTCTGGAACCGCTTCATCAAGGTGCTCTCCTCGCGCTCGATGGTGTCGTACATATCCACGGCGTCGCTCGCGATAGTCAGGTTACCGTCGAAGATACTGGAGACAGCTTTGTCAAACATGTTGAAAGCAATCACGCCAATCTGGCTTAGGCGCTCGATGATGCTGTTGTCCTCCGCTTCACGAATCTCTTGGAGCTGTATGACACCAGAGGCGATATGGTTCACCCGGTCACCGATCATCTCCAAGTACCACGCGATGATGCTGTGCTGGACGATATCCATGGGGTCCACGATACCGATGCTGTCCGAGACGGCCCTGGACTGCTGCGCCGACGCGAGGAGGCGGGCCAAGAGCCAGTAGATAGTGTCGGCCTCGTACTCCCGGGTGATCGCGTCCTTCGCGAGCTCTAGGTCGCCGTCAACGATGCTGTCCAGAGTCTCCTTGAACATGATGGAGGTGAGGACGTAGAGGCGGCGTACCACAGTCTCCAGTGGGAAGTTCTTTGGGTCGATGGAGCACTGAAGGAGGAGGTGGCGGTCGGACTCCTCGATGATCCCGATGCCCAGCAGGCGATGGGTCACCTCCCGGATGCTCTCGATCTGCTCCCGCATCAGCCTCCGATTCGACTCCACCCTAAGGAGACTCCGGCCCAGTACATAGTTGCCAACGATGACACGTGCAAGAACCTTGGTGTTGTCGCACCTGTCGACGTCGACGACGTACTCGATATTGTTCTCGGTCTTCCCTTGCTCCGCGGTCAACCGCAGTGCGCCGTCTCCCTCCTCTGAGATGAAGACGAGGTCACCCTTCTGGATCCCTACTTTCTTGGTCCAGGTCATGGGCAGGGAGACTGAGAGAGTTGAGTATCCGACTTTCTGCACCTTGCGTGGTTCCATACCGACTCCACCATTATTGTATATACTGAATCTGCGTATATCTATACAGTAATTATTTAAACATTACGGGTTATGCGGCTTCTATAAGCTCTATATCAGAGTACCCGGGGGCAGCAGTTGCCCAAAAGGCGGAAACACGTATCTCACATAGAGCACCGATGCTAGAGCCAGAAGCACCACAACCAGTGCGGCATAGTCCTTGCCCCTCATCCTGAGCTCATAGAGATTCGTCCTGTCGCTGGTCGCCCCGAAGGCTCGAGACTCCATGGCTTCGGCCAGCTCTAGGCTCCGTCTGATTGAGTTGATGATGAGGGGGAGGAGGATCGGGATATACTTCCTGATCCTCATGAAGAAGCTCCCTTTGTCGAGTTCGAGCCCCCTAGACCTCTGGGCGTCGATGATGGACTGTGCCTCGTCGGCGAGGACGGGGACGAACCTGATAGCGGTGATGAACGCGAAGTTGAACTCGAAAGGGATCCTGGCCTTATCGAGGGCGAGGCTGAGCTTGTCCGGGGAGGTGGTGAGGAAGAAAAGGGAGAAGGAAGTGATGAGAACCAGGAAGCGGACCGTGATGGCGAGGGCGTACTCCAGATTCTCGGTGGTGAGGGTCCTGCCGCTGAAGAAGTAGATGGAGAGGAGGTTGGTCACCAGGATGATTACCGCCAAGAAGAGGCCTCCCCTCAGGCTCTGGGCCCACTCCCTCTGGATCTTCGCGATGAGTACCAAGGGGACCTGGATTAGCAGTATGAACAGGAGCGGGAGGAGCTGGGTGAACAGAATGGCCGAGACGAAAATCACCATGGTGAAAAGGAACTTCACCCTGGGATCGATCTCGTGGATGGGGGAGTCCCCCCTGGTGAAACGGAGCCCCTCCAGCAGGCTCAACCCGACCCCTCCTTGAGGCGGATCAGCAGGCTTGCGGCCTCGTCCACGTCCACGACGCCCCCGGGGAGGCCGTACTCTGAGAGCTTGGAGAAGACCTTGGTGATCATGGGGGGCGCCACCGAGGCTCTCTCCATGGCCTCGACGTCGGTCATGATCTCCTTGGTGGTGCCGTCGCCAATTATCTCCCCCTCAGCCATGAGGACGATGCGGGGCTCACACTCCGCCACGAACTCCACGTCGTGGGTTACGATGATGATCGTCTTCCCCTGGGTCCTCAGCTGCTCAAGGAAATGCCTGAGCCTCTCCTTCTGGCGGTAGTCCTGGCCTATTGTAGGCTCGTCTAGAACGACCACATCGGGGTCCCAGGCGAGGACCGAGGCCAGGGCGACCCTCTTCCTCTCCCCCCCGCTCAGGATGAAGGGGCTGGATTTCCGGTATTTCTCGATATCGAGGAGGTTGAGAGACCATCCCACCCTCTTCTCGACCACCTCCTTCTCGAATCCGAAGTTGTCGAGTGCGAAGCTGATCTCCGACTCCACGTTCTCGGAGAAGAGCTGGTCATCGGGATTCTGGAAGACGAGGCCAACTTTCCTGGCCAGCGCCGCGACACTGAGGTCGGCGATGTCGGCGTCCTCGTAGGTTATTCTACCCGCTTGGGGCCTCAGGAGCCCATTGAGATGCTTGACCAGGGTGGTCTTCCCGGCGCCGTTTTCCCCCATGATCGCTAAAAACTCGCTTTTATGGATGGTGAGGGAGACATCTCTGAGCGCTTGGACCCCGCTGGGATAGGCAAATGAGAGCCCCTCGACCCGGATCAAGGGGCTGGAGCGGTGCTCCCCTGCGAACCCTTCGAGGTCGGGGTGGAGGGTTTTCTCGAATTGGGCTCCCGCTTTCTGTATCAGGGGGTTGATCTGCTGGATGAAGGCCTCCGGGGAGAGCGGAGTCTCCGGGATGGACACGCCCCGGATCCTGAGTTTTCTCGTGAGCTCGACAAGTTTGGGGATGCCGACCCCTGCCAGCCGAGTCTCTTCACGGAGGAATACATCCTCAGGGGAACCCATGTTCATTATCAGGCCGTCCCCGAAGACCACCACTTTATCCACGTATTTCGCGGCGAGGTCGACCCTGTGCTCGATCAGTATGACTGTGATCCTGTGATCCCTGTTCAGCGCGTCTAGGACTTTGAAGGTTCTCTCAGCGCCGATGGGATCGAGGAACGAGGTGGGCTCGTCGAGGACCAGTATTCTAGGCCTCATCGCGAGGATGGAGGCGATGGCGAGGCGCTGCTTCTGGCCTCCGGAGAGCTCGTGGGTGCCCCGGTTCCTGAGGTGGTCGATACCTGTGGCGTCGAGGGCCCAGTCGATATCCTCTATCATCTGCTCCTTCGGGATTCCCAGGTTCTCGAGGCCGAAGGCGACATCCTTCTCGACTGTGAGGGCGAAGATCTGGTTGTCGGGATTCTGGAATATGAGCCCCACGTTTTGGGCCAGCTCGGATGTGGCGTGCTCCCTCACGTCGAGGCCGTTCACGATGACGGAGCCCTCGAGGTCGCCGCTGTAGAAATGGGGGATGAGACCGTTGAGGCACCTGCTGAACGTGGTCTTGCCGCACCCGCTGGGCCCCGTTAGGAGGATGAACTCCCCCTCGTCGATGGTGAGGTCTACCCCCTTCAATGCGGGGGATTCCACGTTGGGATACGTGTAGCGGAGACCTTCTACCTCGATGATGCCCAAGGGCTTCTCCCTTTCTGGAATCTAGTTCCGTTTAAAAGGGTAGCGCCAAGCATATTAGTTGTAACTATAGTATCCCGTGCTTGGACCCCGAGCGTTTTGAGTTTGCGTCCAGTCTTTCCGAGACAAGTTCTACGACTCTCTTCAGGAACAACTCCGGGTCCCCGACACCGTTGACCCCTGCCGCCGTTGGATGCCCGCTCCCGGCCCCCCCGAACTCGTCGCCAAGGGCCCGAGCGAACTCACCTAGATGAATGGAGGTCCCCTGATAAAATCGATCCGTGGCCCTGAGGCTTGCCCTCAGATCCTTCTTGTCGTTACCGCATACCACAGAGGCATCGGCCCCCAGCCCAATGAGCGCCCTCGCAGCGGAGGCTTGGAAGGAGCTCAGCTGGGAGGTGGCCAGAGTCCAACTCTCGAGGTCATGGAGCTGCATCCTCTGGGCCGCCTTTATCCGCGCTATCCTTTCGGGGCGATTCCGCTCAGTCCGGAGCATCGAGAGAACCTCCTCGATAGATCCATCGATCTCCAGGAGAGCCGAAGCAGCATTGAGCGTGTTGGGTGTGGCGATGGAGAAATGTCTCGAGTCGTAGGCAATCCCGATGAGGAGGGCACGAGCCACAACTGGTGTGGGAACGATCCCCAAGCCGGAGTATATCCTGTATACCAGCTCGCATGTCGATGTGGCGGACTCTTCAATCATCGAATAATCAGCGACCTCCATCATGCTTGGATGCGTGCTGTGGTGATCGATGAATATCTTCTTGGCGCTGGACTCCAAGACTTTCTCCCCCCAATCCTCGAGCTGGTTGAGAGTCGCCGTGTCCAGAATCACAAGGACATCGTAGTCGTCGATGGAGGCCTCATCCAGAACCTGGATCCCCAGCGCCTCCATGATCCTCCTAGTGAGGCTGCTGGCTCCCCCGGGAAGAAAGATTTCGGTATTTGAGGATTGATCGAGGGATTCGATTAACCTCTGGACCCCGAACGCAGAGCATACGGCGTCTGGGTCCGCGTTGTGGTGGCACAGCAGCAGAATCCTGCCGGTCAGGAGCTCCCTCAGCCTCTCCAATGCGAATCCCGGTGATATCTCTTGATTGTTATGTGACCGGCCTAGAATATAGGGAACATGGTCGGGCAGTTTTTAAACTTGACCACCGGATTCTATCCTTGATTCTAGGCATGTCGAGCAGAGTCGATATCGTGGAGATAAGCCCAGTCAAGAAGAACAGCCCCATTGTGGTGACAGGGTTCACGGGGCCCGGTTTCATCGGGAACACCGCACTCCTGTACATTGCCAGGCAGAAAGGATTCACTCAGAGGGCCCAGGTCAAATCCCATCTCATTCCGCCCATGATTCTCCTCATCGAGGGGAAGCCCACCCCCGTTTTCAGGATCTACGGTGACCAGAAAAACGAGATACTCCTCGTCGTATCCGAGGCCCTGATCAACGCTGAGAACGCCTGGCCCATCGGGATCAAGTTGATGGAGTGGCTCAGGGAGAAGGGGGTGAAGGAGATCATCTCCATCGAGGGGATGCCCTTCGCGACCCCGGAGGGGGAGCGGCCCATCTTCGGGTTCAGCTCGTCAGGGAGGGACTTAAGCAAGGTCGGTGTGAGACCCACCAACGAGGGCGGGACATCGGGCCTAAACGCAGTACTACTCGACGAGGCGATGAAACACAAGGTGCCGTGGACGATGCTCCTCGTGCCCACGGGCCTATCCCAGACAATAGATTACGGGGGGGCCGCCGACTTGATCGAGGCTCTCAACAGGATGTTCAAGTTTGGCGTGGATACATCGCCTCTCAGACAGAGCGATGACTTCAGGAGAAAGGCGATGGAAAGGGCCAGGGGCGGGGAACAGAAGGGCTTGTTGGGGGGCTTCCGGAGGCGGAGGCCAGACTCAGGCGCCTAGTTTGAGGTCCTGCTGGAGGCTCTCCTGGAGGCCCGTCAGCCTCTCCCGAGCGTTTCCCTCCTGTTTAGTGAGGACCTTGGCCCTCATCTCCAGGAAGTCTAGGCGCTCCTTGAGTTCCTTCTCCACGTCAGCCTTGTCCTTCTCCACGAGGATGGCCCCCGCGGATTTGTAGACCTTCTTTTCTGAGGCGACCTCATCCAGGAGCTTCAGGGCCCTCTCGGACTCGCCTCTCTCTAGGTCGAGCCTCTGCTTCTGGAGGACGAGCTGCTGGAGGGTGTTCTGGAGCTGCTGCAGTCTGTTGAGCTTCTCCTGTATGTTCGGGGGGAGCTGATTCATGCCGGACATTAACCTTCTCGAATACCCATTACAAACTCATGTTTAACCTCTTCTATTGTGGAGATGTGGTTGTGCGCTTGGGCGCATGTATGTTGAGGGAAAACGAGTGCTGCTGTCTAGTATCTGAGTTTGGTGTCCACGGGGTTTATGGGGGGTCTCCCGTCCCGGATCCTCAGTATGTTCTCGACCATGAGCTCCAGTCCTGCGTCGGATCGTGTGTCGGTGGAGCCAATGTTGTGGGGGGTGCAGATGACGTTGGGGAGCTCCCAGTAGGGGTATTTGGAGGCGTCCGCGCCTTCGGGGTTCCAGAAGGGGTCCCAGAAGTGGGGTTTCCACCAGACGTCCAGTGCTGCTCCCGCGATTCTCCCCTCCTGGAGGGCGGTGTAGAGGGGCTCCTCCTGGATGATGGCGGCTCTGGCGACGTTCACGATGAACGCGGTGGGCTTCATCAGGCGTATCTGGGGTTCCCCGATCATGCCTCTGGTCTCGGGGGTGAGGGGGACGGTGACCACGATGATGTCGGACTCCTTCATCACGTGGTCTAGGTTGCCTCGGCCGCCCAGATATTCGAGCCCGAGGGACTTCTTCAGTTCGGGGTTGGGGCTGCGTCTGACTGCGAGGATTTGCATCTCGAAGGCTTGGAGTCTCTTGGCGACCTCGATGCCGATGCTGCCCATGCCTATTATCCCCGCTTTTTTGCCTTTGAGGGCGACTCCAGGGGGGCCGCCTCGGCCTGTTTTGAATGTGTTGTGTCTGGGTATCACTCGTTTGGCGAGGGCGAGGATGAGGGCTAGTGCTCCTTCGGCTAGGGGGGTGGGGTTGGCTCCTGAGGTGTTGGCTACGAGGACGTCTGGGTTGAAGGCGTCGAAGGGTATGTCGTCTACGCCTGCCCCGGTCTTCTGGAGGAGTTTGAGGTTGGATGCTGCTCTGGCTACATCCGATGAGAGCCGTGTGGCGAAGATGACGTCGGCGTCGGCTCCGACGCTTCCGACACAGCCGACAAGCCCTTGTCTTCCTCATCTGCCTGAAGATGATCCTCAGGTCAGGCTCATGTTTAGGCTCAGGTTCTGAAACAGCCTCGACATTTGTCGAGGGTGTAATTGTTTACGATACGAATAGCATTGAAGATTATCAGGTTGTACGATTTCGGAAAACTTTCCCTTTTCGGACAGTATCTAACTGTGAAAGATTATCGGATTTAGAAGATCTTCTAAAACTGATAAAATAGTCTAATTGCGCTTAATGATATTGCGCAGTCCCTACAGGCGCGCGCCCCGGATGTGGAAATATTCTGAATATTTCTCCAGGGCCGGATACAGATAATGAAGTCTCGAACACATGGGAAAACGCGGAGATGGTGGGAAAAATATGATCCCTGAACCCCTCCTCAGGTGGGCCACGTCAGGCGCTTTCGACGAAAATTATCTGGAATTGCTACTTCTCCGACAACAGGTTCGAGACGCCATGGACGCGGAGAACATGATGGTTATGGCGATCCATAAAGAGAGTGATCGGCGATTAGAGCTACTTCAAAATGTATACTCGTCTAAACCGTATCTTAGAGATATCATAGACGATATTCTCGAAAAGAACCGATAGATTTGTTCTTCTTCTCTGAATGTAACGCGCGCATATAAAAACTGGATTATGAGTTAAAAGTTAATATTATATGATATACCGTAGCTAACTAATTCATGTAGGAGGATATGAAAATAGGTTTTTTGAAATATCTTTTTGATTCTATTGGAAATCTTGTTCTGACACTTTTGGCGATGTTATTCCTTGGTGCAGGAATATTGCCATTGGGGTCTACAGATATTGATGCGATTGCCGTACCGAGAGCAGTATAGATTGGCTTAGGTGTCTTAATAGCAATTTATCTTGGATATCGGGAAAGACGCCAGCGACGAAAAAATTATTGAATACGGTATGATTGAATGACGGACTCTAATCGTGATTTCAAAAACTACTGCGCTAATTGCGGTTCAAAGTTGGTATCGTATGAAGCCAAAATGGCGAATCCTCACGGGGAAGGGAAATTTTGCGTCAGATGTACAATGTTGTACAAGGAACAGAATCTCCGACGATCAAAAACGTCATTTATTGAGGTTAAGGGAGATATCGAAGATAAATGTGTAAAGTGTGAGGCTCCGTTTGGACGGTCTGAAGCCAGATTGCCGAATCCTCACGGGGAAGGGGAATTATGCACCGTATGTTCAGTGTCGTATAGGGATCAGAATTCCCGACGATCAAAAACGTCATTTATTGAGGTTAAGGGAGATATCGATTATTCGAGTTTCTTGATTCCGTTGATTGGTTTAACTTTAGGTCTCTGGATTCTTTTCAATTTGTGGTTCTAATGAGTTGCGCGCTTGTAAAGGCTGATTGAATGTGTCAGAAATAATAAACCAATCTATCTTGGTCGTAACAATCATTGGTATTTTTCTACTTTTTATTTATCGAGGAACTAAGAAATATCCATCATATCCCTCAAAGGATGAGCATAGACGAAGGGGTGAATATACAGAACACCTCACAAAGAGAAGGGCCGATCTATTCTCTACACCTGGGGTTGATGTTTACGATCCCGTAAAAAGACTAGGAAGGTATGATGTTATTGATAGAAGAAAATGTCCTATGTGTAACGAGATTCCTTTGAAGAAGTGCTACTATTGCGGTCTATATTTTTGTGAAAAACATAGGCCACCTAGAATCCATAGATGTCCTAATCGGTAGAGTGCGCGCTCGTTTGCTGCCGTTTCTGATAAACGTTAAATGGGGATAAGCTCCAGTAACTGGAGAAGGGCGGACGCTCCTTGGAGTAAGTGAAATATCTGCATTTGAATTTGTTTGTTTAAAATGCGGGAACTGTTGCAGAGATCTCATAAGAAGAGAGGGTTCAGCAGGTCTAATGCTTTTTCCAAATGAAATCGGGTTATTTGAGGAAATACATATTAGGCCCTATTTAGCAATTGGGAAATCACTTACTCATGCCAGTTTTAGAATAATCGCATATCAACTTACAGAAAATGTGTGTCCACATCTTAAGGATAATT
>JADHWM010000071.1 GCA_016783485.1 Candidatus Bathyarchaeota archaeon | reverse complement strand
GGGACGGCTGCAAGGAGCGGTGCGACGCGGGGCTCAGCGTCTACGGCGTTAAGCTCGTGGAGGAGATGAACCGGCTGGGGGTCCTCATCGACCTGAGCCACACGGGGGACACAAGCGTCATGGAGGCCATCGAGATGAGCGTGGACCCGGTGAGCTTCACCCACGTCATCCCCCGGTCCACGACTCCCCGGGAGGCGGGGGGCTACGCGAAGTGGATGAGCGGCGGCCCCTACGGTGAGTTCCTGGAGTACTCCCTCCAGAGGGGGAAGACCGATGAGGCCCTGCAGGCTTGCGCCGAGAAGGGGGGAGTCATCGGGGTGACCCCCTATTTCGCGAAGAAGGCGGGGGGCTCGGCCCTCACCGACGACCTCATGGATCAGGTGGACGCCACCGTGGGACTCGTGGGGGTGGACCACGTGGGCTTCGGCTCCGATCTGGACTTCAGGAACAGCGTCACCCGGGGGGCCTTCATCTGGAAGCATCCTGAGCGCATCGGCGTCGACTACTTTACCCCCATGGACGAGACATGGGGATACGGATGGCTGGAGCACATGCCCAACTTCACCAGGGGGCTCGTGGCCCGGGGCTACTCCGACCGGGAGATCAAGGGCATCCTCGGGGACAATTTCCTCAGGCTCTTCAAGAGGGTCTGGGGAGAGTAACTCCTCCCTTTTCTCGCTATCCGTTTTCTCTGGCGAGCCTGATAAGCTTCATCAATCTCCAGTGACATTGTTTCAACCATGACCCGTCTAACAAGGGATGAGATGTCGAAGGCCCTCGCCGAGATGAACGACGCCTTCAACGCCCACGACCTCGGAGGCGTCTTGGAGGGGCTCCACGAGGATGTCTACTTCGAGAACTGGACCGGGGGAAGGGTCAGGGGGATCGAGTCCCTCAGGGCGGCCTGGGCTCCCTGGTTCAAGGACCACGGGGGCTTCCAGTTCACCCACGAGGATGCCGTCATCGACGAGGCCCAGCAGAAGGCCGTCACCCGCTGGCGCCTGGACTGGCCCTCCACGGAGGCGGGCTACGAGGGGCTGCACGAGACGAGGAGGGGCGTCGACGTGATACGATTCGAGGACGGCAAGGTCATCGAGAAGCTCAGCTACTCCAAGACCACGGTCGAGATAGAGGGCAACAGGGTGAGGCTTGGAGCCTGATGTTCCTATTCGATGAACGCGAATCCGATGCACGATGATGGGATGAACGTCTGCAAGATCGGTTAGACAATTGACTCCCACTTTGAACGGGCGGTCGAGCGCGCCACCGAGACCCCGAAGCCAGAGGGCTGCGTAAGCTAGGCATAAACCCTCCGGCCTTGGGATATTTGTAAAGGTATATCTCCCGGGCTCCATTGAATATCCCCGAAATGCTCAGCATCCTCGCAGGGGCGTTCCTTGTGAGCGTGACCCATGCGATCCTCCCGGACCACTGGCTCCCCATGATCCTCATCAGCAGGGCCGAGAGGTGGTCCCAAACTGAGACCCTCTGGGTCACAGCCCTCGTCACCATCCCACACATGGTGAGCACCATCCTCCTGGGGGTCTTGGTGGGGCTGATAGGGTTCAAGCTCTCCTCCATCCACGAGGCGTTGATGGAGATCGTCGCTCCCTCGATGTTCATCCTCATCGGACTCGTCTACGTTTACAGGAACTACCGAGGCGAAGGCCACCACCATCATGGGGCTGACATCTCGAGCCTCCACGACAGGTCCAAGAAAGCAGTGATCACCTTCATGGCCACAGCCCTCTTCTTCTCCCCTTGTGTCCCCATGGGGAGCTACTTTTTTATCGTCGGCGCGAAGGGAGTCGTCAGCCTGGCCCTCGTCTCCTCCATCTATTTCGTGGTGACTCTGGGCGTCCTCCTTCTCATGGTCGCCTTGGGCAGAAGGGGCGTCGAGAGGATCCAGTGGCATTTCCTGGAGCACAACGAGAACCTGATCACGGGGCTCATCCTGATAGCCCTGGGGCTGTTCGCCTTCCTCTTCGAGGCATAGAGCCGCCTAAGAACCCATGCTGGCGGGTTCCGTTTCTTTCTGCAAAATCTTTTTATCATCAATAGGGGTCCTAGTGCCCTATAACCTGAGCGTAGTGACCAGAACGATGTTTAGCTGAATGAGATGACCGAACGTCCATCGAGTAGGTGGGCCTCTATCAAGGGTAACATCGGAGTCATGCTTCTCAGCTCAGGTTTGTGGAACATCGCAGGCGCTATGACGTTTCCCTTCTACTCGCTCTATGTCCTAGAACTCGGGGGAAGGCACGCCGACATAGGCTTCATATCCGCCATGGGAGCCGTGACCAGGATCGTCCCCACCCTCTTCGGGGGGTACCTCGCGGACGCCCTGGGCAGGAAGAAGATACTCTACTCCATGAGCTTCCTCCTCGCCGTAAACGGGCAACGCCTCGCACTGGTCCTCGCACTCCAGAGGGAGCCCGGTAACCCCTTCCTGAGGGGCATAGTCGCTGAGTTCTCGAAAGAACTCTCGAAATCTGATGTCGAGAATTGGGAGAATCTCCACGACTTCTACCTGACGCCCCGAGAGTCCCTTGCCATCCCCAATGAGTTCAGGGACCGCATCTTTGAGCTCTACACCGGATTGCTGGAGGCGGATTGGATAGAGGGCTCAGCCCTTTCTGCCAGTGAGGACGGCGACGTAGGCTCCTCCCTCACTACGCTTGGAGGCGTACTCCGCCAGGGCCACGAGAGCCGAGGCCGAAGCTGGTAGGACCCAGAGCCCTTCTTCCTTTGCGAGAATCTCGGAGAACTCGAGCATCTTCTCGTCGCTCACATACGCCGCCCAGCCCCCACTCTCCCAGAGTGCGTTGATGGCTTCTTGGCCGTCGAGGCTCCTCCAGCTGACGAGGGGCTCGTTGTATTCCGTCTCGGTGATCCCAGAAGGATCGATGTCTCTTATACTCCTCTCCCCCTCGAGGAAGCATTCCATCACGGGGTTCCCGCCCGGGGTGCTGGCTCCAATCATCGCCGGAACCCTCTCGGTCTCCCCTTTCCTCATCAGCTCGGCGAATCCCTCGTATATCCCAGCCAGCGTAGTGCCATTCCCCACGGGAACCGCAACGGCGTTGGGGGCGTACCCGAGCCTATCGTAAATCTCGTGGGAGATCGTGGAGTAGGCCTCCATCGAGACTCTGGTGTTAGCCTCGACCCCGGGGTTAGCGTTGAACCACCCCCGCCTTACCGCCTCCCTCCCCGAATACTCGACGACCTCCTCGTAGGTTCCCGAGGCCCTGTGTATGACTCCCCCTCTCGCTCTCATCTCCGAAATGCGGGGGGCGTGGTATCCCTCTGGGATGAAGACGTGGGCCTCGATCCCGAAATGGTGGGCGAGCCCAACGAAAGAGGCGCCAAAATTCCCGCATGAGGCGATGGCCAGCTTGTCGTATCCCTGGCTCTCTGCGAGTTTAAGGCAGGCGTAGGACGCCCTGTCTTTCATAGTCCCTGTTGGATTCCCACCCTCGAATTTTAGGAATAATTTACTGAAACCAAGCAATTTTTCGATGTTTCTCGAACGTGTAAAAATCGTGTTCCCTATACCTATTTTTTGCATCTCTTCTTTCAACTTTTAACCACAATCCTCCTTCTTTTATATCGGATAATTTTTTATTCCACGTTTATTTACATCTTTCGTATCCGCAATCCAAAGGTAATGATCGAGTGACAGGTCTAGCTGTTAAAGCGAGGCAGACGGAAAGCGGCGTCGAGATTCTTTTCCGGGGCTCGAAATATGTGATAGAGTACCCAGATGACATCTGGAGTGATTATCCGGAGAAAGCTCGGGAAGTTCTGTTCGACAATATCGTGTACGCCGAGACCATCCACCTGCCCCTTATCCACAAGGTGGGTGAGATATCTTACAATACCTCTCCCCCCTGTTTCCAGACCCACTTCTTCCAGAACATGGTTATGGACTTGCCCAGCTGTGCCGACGTGGATGGAACCTCGACGTCCGAACTCATAAAGAACTTTATGAATGTCACGATCTCTTTCAAGGACCCGGAGACGAAGTTCCCCAGCTACGTCGAGGAGACCCGTGAGGACTCCTCCGTCGTCAGCATCAGCTTCGGAAAGGACAGCCTCTTAACCTGGGCCGTCAGCAGGGAGCTCGGGCTGAACCCTCAGACCTGCTTCATCGTGGAGCCCCTCCTCACATACGAGGAGAAGCACAAGATGGTCCTCGCCGAGGAGTTCCACAAGGAGTTTGGTGTGAAGCTCCACAAGATAATTCACTCCTCGGGCAATCTCAGGGATGGGATGATGCTGGGGCTGGGCAAGACGGAGATCGGCTGGGGGCTCCAGTCCACGGAGTACGCCCTCACGATCCTTCCCGTCGCCCACAGATTCGGCGCCCGATACATCCTTATGGGGAACGAGCAGAGCTGCGCGGAGTATTATCACGATAGGGAGGGATTCGTCTGCTACCCAGCCTACGACCAGAGCCACATCTGGTCGAGGCAGATCGACTCCATGATCCGGCAGATGACCGGGGGAGGCGTCCGCTACATGAGCGTCATCGAACCCCTGAACGACATCGCCGTCGTCTACGCCCTCTACAAGCGGTATCCCGAGGTGGCCAAGTATCACATGTCCTGCTTCGTGGAGACGGAAACTGGGAGGGACCACCGCTGGTGCCTCGACTGCTCGGTCTGCAGCAAGATGTACCTCCTCATAGTGGCCTCGGGCTTCGACCCCGCGACCGTAGGCCTCACCAGGAACATGCTCACCAAGGAGTGCAGGGACTACTACAGCCTCTTAGGGGGCAGCAGCGTCAACACCTACGCCCTCACGGGCAGGGGCCGGGACGAGCAGCTCTTCGGGTTCTATCTCGCATGGAAGAACGGCGACAGGAGCGACTTGGTCTTGGAGTTCGAGCGTCGATTTTTGGACGAGGCGAGGGGCAGGGAGGACGAGCTCTACAAGACCTTCTTCGGGATCCACGAGAGCATAACCATGCCGCGTCACATCAACGACGAGGCGGTGAGCATCTACAAGGAGGTGCTTTCGGATCTCCCCTAAGAGATTAAGGGTGGCCTTCTGCTGCAATACCCGCCACGAAGAGGAGGAGTTCCAGGTCGAGTACGATCCCCCCGACACCATCGAGAAGGTGAAGCAGGGGATAGAGTACGCCGGGCATGAATATCTCTTCATCGAGGGGGACGAGACCGCCTACGACAGACTCCGCGAGCTCAGACCGGACATGGTTCTCAACAGGGCCGAGGGGATCAGGGGGGACAGCAGGGAGTCTCACATCCCGGCCTTCTGCGAGATGCTAGGGATCCCCTACGTGGGAGCAGGCGTTCTTACCACCGCCATATGTCTCGACAAGCCGACGACGAAGATGATCCTAGAGTTCAACGGCGTTCAGACGGCCCCATTCCAAGTGTTCACTGAGGCCGATGATCCGTTGAAGGCCGAAGTGGGGCTGCCCATGATACTGAAGCCAAGCCAGGAGGGCTCCAGCATAGGCATCAACTGGGACAACGTGGTCTCAGACGAGGCCTCTCTCAGGAGGAAACTGGGGGAGATGCTGGAAACTTACCGGCAGCCGATCCTTGGAGAGAGATACATTGACGGCAGGGAGTTCACCACGGGCTTCATTGGCAACTATGGCCCCGGAGAGGAGCCCCTATTCCTCAAAGTCCTCGAGATAGACTTCACAAAGTTCCCTGAGGGGCTGGGAAACGTCTTGGGTCAGGCGGCGAAGACCACCTTCGACTCCTCGGATCACTACGTCTGTCCCGCCCAGATACCGGAGACGCTGAGGAGGAGACTGGAGGGCGCCTCGAGGAGGGTCTTCAGGGCCCTCGACATCAAGGACTGGGTCCGTCTAGACTGGAGGCTCGACGCCGATGGGGGGCTCTATTTCCTGGAGGCGAACCCGCTCCCGGGGATCGACGCCGTTGAGGAGGAGGACGAGTACAGCTTCTACCCCATGATGGCCCTCGCGTCAGGGTTCACCTACGACGAGATGATAAAGAGAGTGATCGACGCCGCCCTCAAGCGCTACGGGGTGAGGTAGGGAGGGATCACAATGGATAAACTCGTGCCCCTCTTCGAAGACGCCCTGAAGGCAGCCGAGAAAAAGCTGGGAGATTCTCAGGGAGAGAGATGCAGTTTGAAGCTCTACACCCACATGGGCGAACACATCCAGCGAATCGTCGAGATGATAGACCACGAGAAGTTCAGGTCCGAGCTCCAGTACGCCATGGAGGAGATCAGAGCCCGAGGCAGGCACCACGGCTTCATGCTCTTCCTGCTGACGTGCGAAGGCGAGCCGATGGCCTATCTATACGGCTACATGGATCCCGATGACAAGAGCACGTTCTACATTGACACCGTTACCACATTACAGGAGGGGAAGGGCTTTGGCTCAATGCTCGTGACCCTCTCCCTCGTGTTTTGCGTCGACACCGGCTACAGCCGCGCCAAGCTTTCTACAGAGGAGTTAGATGAGAAGGAGCGGCACCTCGTGAAGTTCTACGGTGACCTCGGCTTCGGGGTCGTCACATCTTCCTCCGAGGGTGGGGTAACCATGGAGTCTAAACTTGAGCCGGACCGCATCAGGGATCTCTGTAAAAAACATCTTGGCCTCGAGGCCTGGTTAGAGGAGTGGAACCCATAATAACTCGTGTCGTAACGCTCCTCATTGACGTGAATCGCGTTTTATGATGGTTCTTCTCGAAAATCCTTGACACGGGGAGTTTCTTATTTTGAGCCGATGTTTTTAATGCAGATCGGCCTTGGGATGGCGATGATCGACCCCTCTACACCCCGGCCTGGGGGCGTCGAGAGTATCCAATAGCACTTGAGCAGAACGAGATCCTGATCACAAAACTTGTTCTTATCGTCCCGGGGCCATTCATCTACTTTTCGAACCGTAGAGTCGAGTAACTTTGTTCAATCTCGTGCCAGTTGTTTGTGTTTGTTTCTGGATAATCTTTTTATTCTCTTTCATGGTCATAAACCTCCATAACCTGAGCGTAGTGACCTGACCGATGCTTGTTGAATGAGATGACCGAACGTCCATCGAGTAGATGGGTCTCTATCAAGGGTAACATCGGGGTCATGCTTCTCAGCTCAGGTTTGTGGAACATCGCGGGCGCCATGACGTTTCCCTTCTACTCGCTCTATGTCCTAGAACTGGGCGGAAGGCACGCCGACATAGGTCTAATATCGGCCCTGGGAGCCGTCACCAGGATCGTTCCCACCCTCTTCGGGGGATACCTCGCGGACGCCCTGGGCAGGAAGAAGATACTCTACTCCATGAGCTTCCTCCTCGCCGCAAACGAGCTCCTCCTCGCCTTCGCTCCCCACCACAGGTGGCTCTACCTCATCGTCGTGGTGCAAGCCCTCGCCGGGGGGCTCAGGGATCCCTCGTTCAGGTCCATCATCGCCGACTCCACCAACCCCGACAACAGGGCCCTCTCAATGTCCCTCTTTCAGGTGGTCCCTCCCCTCTTCGGGCTCCTCTCCCCCTACGCCATGGGGCGCTTCATGGACTCTAGGGGGATCGTGGTCGCGATGCGATACGCCTACACTTTTTCATTCCTCATGGCGACCGTGGCCTCGTTCCTGAGGTACAGGTACATCGAGGAGACCCTCACCGAGGGCAAAGGCGTCGTGAAGGACCCCAGAACCGCCGTAAGGGAGGTCCTCCGGGGTTTCAGGGAGACCTTCCGAGCCCTCCCCTCCCAGCTCTGGCTCTTCCTCTCGATAGACTTCATATTCACCTTCGCTTGGGCCCTCACGGAGCCCTACTTCGTCACCTACGCGATGGAGGAGGCTATGCTGACCGGAGCCCAGTGGGGGCTCGTCACCATGGGCGCAACGCTCATCCGCACAACGGTGAAACCCCCCGCGGCCCTGGTCTCGGACAAGTACGGCAGGATCAAGTTCATCCTAGTATGCATGTTCCTCTGGCCCGCAGGGTTCCTCCTCTTCGCCAAATCCGGGGGCTTCCAAGCCCTCCTGATCGCCAGGCTACTCATCGCATTCGCAGGGAGCCTCGGGGACCCTGCCTGGGAGGCCCTCTTCGTCGACTACCAGCCCAAGGAGCACCGGGGCCGTTTCAGCGCCATCGCGAGCGTCTCCTGGAGCCTCATCTGGGGGGCCGGGAACGTGGTGGGGGGCCTCATCTACCAGGACATATCCAAGAGGATGATCTTCGATCTCAGCGCGGGACTCCTGATAATCGGTGCCGTTCTCGCCCTCATCAAGATCAGGGAGCCTGAGCACCGGGAGACCTAGACCCGAAGCTACGCAAACCGTTTAAACAATGTCCCCTATTCACAGCCGATGTCCGTCGAGGCGATAACCGACACCATCTCGATGATCGACTCCCCCTATCACGGGCGCAGGGGAGTGCTCGGAACATACCTAATACGGGGAGAAAAGTCGGCTGTCATCGACCCGGGCCCCGCCCCCCTCGTCCCGGGGGTCATCGAGGCCCTGGAGGAGACTGGGGTGACCCACCTTGACTACGTTCTCCTGACCCACATCCACCTCGACCACGCCGCCGGCTCCTGGAAGATGCTGGAGGCGTACCCCGACGCCACGATCCACTGCCACCCCCGGGGAGCGGGGCACGTCATCGACCCCACGAGACTCCTCGCCGCCGCCAGGGAAATCTACGGCGATGCCCTCAAAGAGTTTGGCGAGGTCCGAGGCGTGCCGGCGGAGAGGGTTGCTCAGTCCACGGACGGAGAGACCCTGGACCTGGGAGGGATCCTCCTCGAGACGATCTGGACCCCCGGCCACTCAAGCCACAGCCAGAGCTACTTCGAACCGAGCTCCGGGGTGGTCTTCGTGGGGGACGCCGCAGGCCACTACCCCGAGAACAAGGGGGTCCTCGTCCCCGGTAGCCCCCCTCCCCACAACCCCGCCAAGGCCGCGGATAGCCTCCTCAAGCTGATGAGCTACGAACCGAAGACCATCGCCTACAGCCATTTCGGGTTCTATGGTGACGCAATGGCTTTGCTTGAACGCTTCCTCGTTCAGACGAGGCTGTGGGATCGAGTCGCCCGGGACGGGGTCGAAGCGGGCCTCTCGTTGAAAGATATATTCGATCTGCTCGTCGAGGAGGACCCCGAAGCCCGGGAGCTCGCCGGAATCGACGAGGAGGGCAAGAGGGCGGTCTACTTCAGCCTGAAGAGCTTCGTCGGCTATGCGAAATGGCTGAGAAAGTCTCTGTAAGCGGATCACCTAATTCCGTTTTTAGCGGCATTCAGATCACCCTCTGGCATGGAAAAAATAAAAAACATCAGAAAACTCGATTCGACTATAAACTCTTGGCCGCCTCTCGGCGTCTGAGCTTATCTAGAACCTTCTTGGCGGCCTGTGCTTCTCGAAGCACTCACGGCAGTAAACCGGCCGGCCCTCTGTCGGCTTGAAGGGAACCTCGTCCTCCTTCCCGCAGTCAGAGCAGATGATCTTGTTCATCTCACGCGGGCCGCGGTCGTATCCACCGCGCCTCTCTCTATAACCCAATACTTTCACTCCTATTCTGTTTGTATGCTCAGAACGCCTCGCGGTATTCTCCGCACACTGCACACGCAGGCGCGGTCCTCCCTTTTAAACCATTTTACTCATCGCCAACTATAAACAGGCAGAAACCATAGAGTTTCGTCGGATACATAGCTGGAGAGGATCCGGGGATTATACGATGGAAACCGTCATTCTGGTACGCCACGGGGAGGCGGAGCACATGGTGAGCGACCTCACAGGGGGCTGGTCCCAGGTACCTCTCACCGAGAGAGGCAGGGATCAGGTGCGCGCCCTGGCGACGAGGCTCAAGAGAGATCTTGAGGGGGTCGATTTCGCCTTCTACTGTAGCGACCTCAAGAGGGCACACCAGACCGCCGATATCATCGCCGAGGCGGTAGGGCGTGTGCCGATCCCCTCCCGGGAGCTCAGGGAGTTCAACAGCGGCGTCGCCGCCGGCAGGACCAAGGCGGATGTCGCCCACCTGTACTGCCCCCCATCTGAGCCCATCATGGACTGGCAGCCCTACCCCGAGGCGGAGACGTGGCGGAGGTTCTACCGCAGGATCACGGCGTTCATGGACGGTCTCTATGCCGTGGAGAGCCGCCCCACCCTCATCGTCTCCCACGGGGGCACCATCGTCAACCTCGTCGCCTGGTGGATCAGGCTCGAGGAGGCCAGCCTCTCATACACCACATTCCACTCGTCCCCTGCGAGCCTCAGCGTCCTCAATGTCACCTCCCTCAACGAGAGGGCCGTGGAGAGGCTCAACGACACCGCGCATCTGCATAAACTGGGGCAGGTCCCCCGCCTCCCCGTGGAGACGAAGACGTCGAACGTTCCTTGAGTGGAAAGTTGGGTTGAAAACGCGTTCATCCTAAACGTCCGGCTTCTTCCTCTCGGCTACGTTGAAGACGGTGAGCGCAACTCCCATGGCGAGGATCAAAAGGGAATTCACATCGTAAACCAGGAATATCAACAGAACAACGGAGAGAACGCCCAGCGAGATGAGGAACGCGAACTCGGGGCCGAACCTGTCGATGAGGGCCCGGGGCATCAAGTTGATCTCCCGGAGGTGAGGCGGGTAATCCGTGGCCAGGACGTAGTTCCA
>JADHWM010000070.1 GCA_016783485.1 Candidatus Bathyarchaeota archaeon | reverse complement strand
CCCTCTTCGCGTACTCGGCGACGACTTCGTACCTCTCGTTGTATGCCGAGGGGATCACCTCGAAGGCCTTGTTGTTCCAGAAGAACACCCAGCCCTGGCGGGGCATCCCGTAGCCCAGGGGGTTGCAGTTGTCGAATGTCGCATTCAGGGTCGAGCCGGGGCAGAAGAACTCCTTCGAGGACACGTCTCCGGGCACGGTCCGGACGTTGAGCCCGAGCTTCTCGATGGCGAAGTCGCAGGCCGCGCCCAGGGTGACGAGGGTGCCTCCCGTCTTGACGAACTCTCTCAGGGCCTCGACCCCCTCCTCGCCGATGCCGCTCCTGTACTCGGGCGGGTAGACTGGGACCGGCGAGTGGGGGCGGTGCTTCCTGAAGTGGTCCTCGACGCCGTCGCCGGTGATGAGGGCGACAGGGTCGTCGGGGAGGATTATCGCATCGTACTTCTGCTTCAGCCCTCCCTTCTTGATGTCCTCGTCCATCAGCGTCGTGTACGGGAACTCGAACTGCTCGAGGACGAATCTGGTCCAGCCCTCGTCCATGTTCCCTCCCCAGTACCGCTGGTACATGCCCACCCGGAGCCTCTTCAGATCGTGGATACCGCCTCCGACTTTCTCTCCGAGGGCAGTGAAGCCCACTCCCGTCTCCTTGGCAACTTCCTCAAGAATCCCCTTCGACTCGGCCTCCGCGATGAAGTCGCCCGGGAGGAGGATACATCCTCCGACCTCGACGGCCTCGTCGACCCTCTTGATCCCCACGCCTCTGTCTAGGAGGAGGTTGACGGCCTTGAATCCCTCGTTGAGGGAGCCGTCGAAGGCGTATCCATGAGCGGAGTCGCCTTCCACCGCCCCTTCGGGCTCGATGAAGCCTTCGAGCTTCTCGAACTCGCCCTCAATCGAACAGTCGACTGGATCCACGTGGACGCCCATGTACTCCGCCATGGTGTCCGTGGCCGAGTCCTGGGGCCGGCTCGGGGAGCCGTCGGCCTCCCTGGTCCAGGGGTTGTCGGGGTAGAGCGTCCTGCCCAGGAGAGTCTTGACCACCCCCATCTTGGGTTGGGCAAGGAAGACGACATACGAGCCGGCGGGGTACGTCACTGCGCCCGCCTCGAAGTCCTCCGCGGCCTCGTGGACCTCGATGCCCTGAACCAAGAGCTTGTTCACTAGCTTCAGCGAGGTCAGGGGGTCATGCTGCGCCTTGGGGATCACGTAGGCCGCGAGGCTGTCGCACTCGCCTCGCAGGGTCTGCCTCCTCGCCTTCTGGTAGGCGTTCCTCAGGACCGTCGTCTTGTTCCGGGCGGCCATGTCGAGCAGGGCCCAGGCAGAGACTTTCTGCTGCTCCACGATGTCCCTCAGATGCCACCAGCCCCCCGGCCAGGGGTTGGGGAAGTTGGTCTGGGCCTCGTAGTGAGGCAGGCCCCTGATCGGGCCCCTTCCGTCGCCGATGAGCTGGTCCGGATGGACGTAGAGGGGAGTAGCGAGCTTTGCGCTCGCCGACTCCGTGAGCATGCCCGCGATGTTATGGTAGATGGTGATCCAGTGGAACCCGAGGTGGCCCCAGCCCAGGTACCTTGCGACGTTGATGGCCCCGGCCTTCTCCGCCTCCTCGAGCTTGTAGGCTATGTGGGCCCCATACCAGCTGTGCTCCCTCCAGATCAGGGGGTCGCCGTGGGGGTGGATGGGCTCGCAGTAGGGGGGGATGAAGAACCGGGCGCTGTAGCTCCCGGTGTGGTGGTGATCGAGATAGGCCTGGGGGATCCAGTCTCTGAACATGATCTTGGCCATGTACTGGCTCTCGATCATGTTGGTCTGGAAGGCGTCCCTGTTGTTGTCGTGGCCCGTGTACTTGTGGTAGAGCCAGGGCTGGTTGACCCCCTCGTACTCGGTGCCCAGGGTCTCGCGGTACCAGTCTGTGACCATGATCTGGCCGTCGGGGTTGAAGCACGGCACCATGAGGTAGATGACGTTGTCCAGGATGTGCTTGGTCTCCTCGTCCTCCCTGCTCAGAAGGTCGAATGCCAGCTCGGGGGCCATCTGGGTGCCCCCGATCTCCGTGGCGTGGAGGCTCATGGACTGGCAGATGACAGCCTTGCCCTCAGACCATAATCCCTCCAAATCATCCTCGGCGAGGCCCCGGGGATCGCTGATCCTCAGGTTGACCTGTCGCAGATGCTCCAAGTTCTCCAGGTTCTCGGGCGAGGAGATCGCAATCAGGAGGAAGGGGTTGCCCTCGGTGGAGGGGCCCATCTCCACGACCTTGATCTTGCCGCTCTGATCCTCCAGAAGCTTGTAGTAGTCGACGATCTTGTCCCAGCGGGCAATCTTCCTGTCGCTGCCTAGTTGGAACCCGAAGAACTCTTCCGGGGGTGTTATATTCTCTGACAAATAAATCTCCGAAATAATATAGGATAGCGCATTTAAAACATTCAGTGAACGGAGTCAATATATCGATGTTTTCTTTTTACCGTTTCAGATGTTAACTTATTTCTTCAAAAAAAATATTCAAACGGGGACAACGTGGACAAGTTAGAAAAAATGTGCGCTGTTTTCAAGAATATAGGAAAAATTGGGGGAATCACTCGGAGGAGGGGACGTAGGCGGAGGACATTCCGCCCGTCGGTCTCTTCTCGATCCAGTCCTCGGTATCGGGGTGCAGTTTCTCCCATTTGGAGACGTAGTCCTTCACCCTGTCCGCCAAGTGAACTGTTTCACCGTACCCCTTCTCCTCCGTGAACGCCTGGACCTCCTCCTCCGTCTTATGTCGGGCGGGCCAGTCTTCCTCGTTCGCCACCCTGAAAATGAACCGGGCGAAGTTGGCGGCGGCTCGGCGCAGATCCTCCAGCTCGATCTTATCGACGGTGTCATATCTCGTGTGGCCGTATCCCCTTCCAGTCCTCGTCCTTTCAGCCTCCGGGTCTCCGCCGCCCCCACCGGGGATTCCATTGACGAAGAAAGGCCAGTTGTCCCCGTATGGGCTCGTCCTCTGGCCCGTGGGGAGCTCGGCCTTCATCTCCCTCGCCATCTCACTGACATAAGGCTCCAGCTCGGAGTGGCCGTTGAAGATGACTCCCTTTCTTCCCGGGCCTCCCGCGGAGTCAAGGTTGAGCATGAACCTCATGTCCTTCATCTCGTCCCTGTGCATCATGACGTAGTTGTAGGAGCCGTAGAGGCCTATCTCCTCGGCGCCGAAGCAGACAAACCTGACGTTGCGCTTGATCTTGTCCTTGACCTTGTTCAGGACTCGGGCCATCTCCATCACGGTCACTGCGCCCGAGGCCGGGTCCAGTGCGCCCTGGGAGATGTCGTGGCCGTCGTAGTGGGAGCCTGTGAGGACGTGAACATCCTCGCCTGAGGTCCCGGGTATGTCGCAGACGACGTTGTAGGTCTCCACGTCGATGTTCTCGTCCGTGGTCTTTATCCTCACCCTGACCTCCCCCTCCTCGAGACGGCGCTTGAGGAAGCTGCCCGCCTCCCAGGAGACGCCGATGGCGGGTATCACGGGGGCCACCGTCCCCGTGGGGGGCCCCGAGGCCTTGTAGTGGTTCATGAATATCCAGCCCTTGGCGCCTGCGAGGACGCTGCGCATGAACTTCTCGCTCCTGTGGAGGGATCGGGTCATCCCCAGCGGAGTCCTGCTGGTGACCATCACGATGTTGCCCTCGATATCCTCCTTCCTCTCCTCGTAGATGCCCACGGGCCCGTCGCCCAGGAAGACGAGCTTCCCCTCCACCTCATCGGGCATGGTCTGGGGGAGGGATATGCATTCGAGGCTCCTCTCGAAGGGGGCGACCATCTCGAGCTCTGCGGGGCCCCGCCTCCAGCCTGGGAATGTGAAGGCCTCGTATCGGGCGTTCTCTATGCCGTAGCTCTTCAGCTTCTCCACCATCCACTTGACGGAGGCCAGGTCGCCGGGGGTGCCGGGCCACCTGCTCCCGTGGATATCGCAGAGAACCTTCAGGTTGTCCATGGGCTCCGAAGACGTGTAGACCTCGGAAACGATCTTCTTGTCGACATCAAGATAAGGGTTCAATTTAGCACACCTCATCACAGTTATTTAGAATTCATATTAAATACCTTGCAGTCGAGGAAAGAGGAACTGCCGCCCTTCTCGGACACCACGGAGATGTCGACCGAAACCGATCCATGTCCATGGCGCTCCACGCTCCCCAGCAAGAAAAACTCGGGGAGCCAGCATATCCCGGGGGGAGATCAACGTTTAGGCTTATCATTCCTGTAGTATCCTGCCGAGGCGTAGAATCTGCTATGATTTCATCATGTTTTACATCATGCATGTATTGAAACCGGTTCTTGAGTGCCATTTCCTCATATATATTTGTGAAATCTAAGTAAAGTTAAATATAATAAACCATTATTGACAGAATATTAATAATTTGTGAGTTAATAATGATTAAAAAAACGAGAAAAATAATCACGATCATAATAATATCAATCTTCACTTTCTCGTTGGTCTTCTCGACAATCATCACGTCTGCCCCCGAAACCACGATACCCCCCACAGAACCGAAGAAAAAGGAGCACACCAAGCTCGAATCCCACCTGGAACGACTATTGACGAGCGAAGCTGAATCACTATCAAAACTTGAAACGGGATCCCCAGACAGCGAATTCGCCGAATCCGATGTTGTCTCCGTTCAGGTCGTCTTCGAGTTAAATCACACAGCCTCGGATGAAGACCTGCGGCAGATAGAGGACCACGGGGCAACAATCGAGATGACACATAGGCACTTTGTTCAGGCACGGATTCCGGTCGACCTCCTCTACGGCGCCCTGGAGATTCCCGGGATCAGATTCGTGAGAACCCCCTCGAGACCCGTCCCCACGCTGATCAGCGAAGGCGTGGAAGTGATAAACGCCGACGACGCTCAAGCCCTTGGCTACAACGGTTCGGGCGTCAAGGTCGCGATAATCGATATGGGGTTCGACATCACCAACCCCGAGATATCCGGGAGCATCGTGGAGGCGACCTCCTATTCTACTCCCGCGGATATAACCGCCGGGGGGTACACGCAGCACGGCACAGCCTGCGCTGAGATAGTCCTCGACGTGGCTCCCGGCGCCCAGCTCTATCTCTACGACGTCGACACGGATATTGCGTTCTCGAATGCCGTGGATCGCGCCATAGCCCAGGGAGTGGATGTGATATCCATGTCACTCGGGTGGTTTAATCAGCCCATGGATGGAACGGGTTTCCTCTGCGAAGTTGTAGACAATGCCAAATCTAACGGGATCTTCTTCGCAATATCAGCGGGGAATGATGCGGAGAGGCATTGGGAGGGTGACTTCAGGGATGACGACCTAGACGGATATCATAATTACGATGTAACCGACGAGACAAACGAGTTTTACGCGTATCAAGGAGAGGAGATATGGATCGTTCTGAACTGGGACGATTGGCCTGCATCGGATCAGGACTACGACCTTTTGTTATATGACGACACGTTGAACCTCGTGGATTATTCCGATTCAGCTCAAACAGGGACACAAAGCCCAACTGAGACTATCTGGCTTTACGCACCTCATAGTGGGATATACTACATAGTAATCGAGAAATACGCCGCGACGAGGAACGTGAATTTTGATCTCTATGCAACATATTCTGATATCGAGTACTATGTGAGTTCGGGCAGCCTCAACGACCCTGGTACCGCTGCAGGCGCTTTCACCGTCGGAGCCACAAACGTCGTCGACGATAGCCTGGAATGGTATAGTTCCCGTGGACCAACCAATGATGGTCGTCTAAAACCCGATGCATGCGCCCCCGCTGACGTCTACACCACCGCATATGGATACTCCACGTTCGCGGGTACATCGGCTGCCACGCCCCACGCGGCCGGGGCCGCCGCTGTTCTCCTGAGCTATAATGGCTCGTACACTCCTAGCGATTTAGCCCGTGTATTGAAGGAGACGGCTCTGGATCTGGGGGACGCGGGGCCTGACAACTCGTTCGGATACGGCAGGATCAGCCTCGACTTCTCGTCTTCCCATGTCCCACGGGTGATCCATGTCCCCGGCGACTATCCGACCATCCAGGAGGCCGTGGACGCGGCGGATCACAACGACACCATCGTGGTGGGGCCCGGAACCTACCAGGAGAACGTTTTCATCACAAAGAATCTGACGATCCATGGTGCGGATGAGGTCTCCTCGACGATCATCGACGGAGGGGGGAACGGCACGTGCGTCTTCGTCACCCGCTCCACGGTCGCCTTCAGCAAGTTTGTCGTCAGGAACTCGGGGAACGAGTCTGGGGACGCGGGCATCAAGCTGGTCGAGGCCCACGGCTCAATCGTTGAGGAGAACGAGGTCATCCAGGTGAGGAATGGTATACTGGTCGAGGATTCGGAAGAGGTTATGGTGTTTGGGAATAATGTGAACAACGTGACATATGGAGTGAACACGATAGACTCCAGTCATGGATTCGTGTGTCGCAATAATGTCACTTTTGCCACGTATGGATTGCTGATTCAATGGAGCGATGAGATCAATGCAACGTACAACACCATCCAGTACTGCACATACGGTTTAATCTCGAGGAATGCCTGGAACTCCACACTGACTTCAAATTTCATAGAATGCAACACGTATGGTGGGGATATTTTCAGCGACTCGTATCTGAACTTCTATTCATCTTCTTTCGATGATATCCACGTCTTCGACAACTCGACGATATACACGTGGTTTTCCACGCTCAACAATCTCAGCCTCCATGATGAGGCGTGGGTCTTCGCCGTTAATTCGTCGCTCAGCGACCTCGGCATATACGATGATTCGATATCAATATTCCTCGAATCGAGCCTGAATGGTCTGAATTGTGAAGACTTTAGGGGGGGTCTAGGATTAAACGATACACGGGTCAGCGGCGGATGGGACGTCAATAATTCGAGATTTTGGATGTGGGGCGACGTGAACTTCACGGACGTGGAATTGACGTTCAGAAACAGCACCGCATGGCGTGCCTACGATACATATGTAATGAAAGAAGGCGAGTTGATACCCAACTCCAATTTAACGCTATCAGATAGTGGAGGAACGATATGGTCGGGGAACACAGGGGCATCGGGATCAATTACACTCTTCTTGACGTTCACGGATAGCAACTATTCATCGACATTCACTCTCCAAAATGATGATTATCCAGCTGAGATGGAGGTTTCGTTCTTATCGAGTTCCCCGGTCATTATATCGATTCCATTGAACAGCCCCCCGTTGTCACCTCACAGCCCGTCGCCGAGCAACAACTCCACAGATGCCTCAATTGACAGTGTGCTGTCATGGAATTGTTCAGATCCGGAGGAAGATCCGCTCACATATGATGTCTACTTTGGATCCAGCTATCCTCCTGGCCTTGTTGCATCGGGTGTCAATACAACGTCCTACGAGCCTGATCTAGACTACAACACGACCTATTACTGGAAGGTGGTGGCCAATGATGGGGATTACACCTCCGATAGCTCCCTCTGGAACTTCACCACGGTCACCCAAGCCGAGTATACATTGTCTCTATCTGCGGGGTGGAATATGGTCTCGCTTCCGGTCATCCCAGGTGATCCCACGGCCACATCGGTCATGCCGCCTGGGCAATTCTTCCAGCTGGTGACCTGGAGCGGCACGGGATACATGAGCGCCACCGAGTTCGAGGCGGGGAGGGGCTACTGGCTGCTGGTGCTGGAGGATGTCAATGTGACTGTCAGGGGAGACGCTGTCGAGGAGGTTACATTGAATCTGTCTCTGGGGTGGAGCATGGTGGGAGGACCGGATAGCTCAGTCCTGGCGGCTGACGTGTTCACAGAATTCCACCAGATGGTGACTTGGAGCGGCACAGGGTACGAGGGAGGAACGTCGTTCGAGCCTGGAAGGGGATACTGGGTGCTGGTCCTGGAGGAGACACAGGTGAATCTAATGGCATATACGCCAGACGACTAGTCCCAGGATAGAGGTACGGAAAGAAAACGAACGGAGTAAAATACTCTCACTCAGGAATCTGGACCCTCATCATGCCCCCCTTCTCCAATGCCTCCCCCTCCACGAAAAAGAACCCTATAAACCCTCATCGGAAAAGAGGGAAGGGGTCACCAACACCGCATACTAGGGGAAGACCCGTCTCATGTCCCTGGGGAAGGGTATCGTGTCCCGGATATGCTCCAGCCCCAGCATCCACATGATCACCCTCTCGACCCCCAGTCCGAACCCGCTGTGGGGCACAGTCCCCCACCGCCTCAGATCCAAGTACCAGCTGTAGTTCTCTGGATCCAAACCGTCATCCAGGACCCGCTGATGCAGCTGATCGTAGTCGTGGACCCTCTGGCCCCCGCCGATGATCTCCCCGTAGCCCTCCGGCGCCATCAGGTCCCCCGACATCGTCACCTCCGCCCGGTCCGGGTCAGGCATGTGGTAGAAGGGTTTGATGCCGCTGGGGAAGCCGACGACCCAGAAAGGGGAGTCGAACTTGCGGGTGAGCGGCCCCTCCTGCTGCCACCCGAAGTCGTCCCCCCAGAACATCTCCACTCCCTCCCCCTGCACTATCTCCACGGCCTCGTCGTAGCTGATGCGGGGGAACGGGGTCTCCAGCTTCAGGAGTTCCGCGGGGTCCCGGCCTGCCTTTCTGACTTTCTCCGGGACATCATTCGCAAGCGTATGCGCGATATGGGTCACCAGTGCGTCCCCGGTGTCCATGATGCCGGCTAGGTCCGTCCAGGGCTCCTCCAATTCCAGATGCCAGAACTCGCTGAGATGCCTACGGGTCCTGTGGGGCTCAGCCCTGAAACTCGGGGCAATCGTGTAGATCTTGCCCAGGCTGCTGATCATCGCCTCCGCGTAGAGCTGCCAGCTCTGGGTGAGGTAGACCCCCTCCCTCTCGAAGTACTCCACGTTGAACAGCGTGGAGCCCCCCTCCACGCTCGCGGTCATGAAGCTGGGGCTCTGGGTCTCCGTGTATCCGTGCTCCCGGAACCAGTCCCGGGCGGCCTCCAAGAACTTGGCCCGGATATGGAATATGTTCTGGAGCCGGGGGTCCCTGACATACAGGTGCCGGTTATCCGCTAGGAACTCGACGCCGTGCTCCTTCCTCACGATGGGGTAGTCCAGCTTCGCCGGGTAGACGGCCCCGACCCCCTCCACGGAGAGCTCCCGGCCCCCGGGGGCCCGCCCGTCCTCCCGGACCGTCCCGGAGAGCTCCAGGGCCGACTCCAGATGTAGTCCCTCCAGTTTCCCGTAGAGCTCCTCCCCCACCGCCTCCCTCCTAACGGTGCACTGGAGCAGCCCCGAGCCATCCCTCAACAGCATGAACATTATCCCCCCGCTGCTCCGGCTGTTATTGATCCAACCCCGGACGGAGACCCCTCCGGATACCCCTCCGGCGAGGATGTCGGCGACGTCTATGAAAACCATTCTAGACCAGACATTCATCTAGGGCGGAGATTTATGACTCTTTTCCCAGAACCCACGCGGGAAACCTAAAGTCCCCAACCATAAAATATTATCAGCGCCAGAGGAGAACCAGGATGGAGCCCGATAAGAGACGCATGGAGCAGGCCTACGATAACATGGCCCCGGGATACGACTCCGCAGTGGGCCCGGGCATCGGGGCCCTCATGAGGCAGCTCCTCGGAGACATGGACGTGGGTGAGGCTCCCGTCGCCCTCGACGTCGCCTGCGGCACGGGCATCTCCACGTTCGCACTCATCGAGAATACCGGAGGCAAAGGAGAATTCCATGGCGTCGACATCTCCGAGGGCATGCTGGAAGGGGCCCGGAGGAGCGCCGAGGCCCATGGGCTCACAAACGTCCGGTTCACCAAGGGGGACGCAGAGAACCTGGACTACACCGACGCCAAATTCGACGTCGTCATCAGCAACATGTCCCTCCAGTTCTTTCCCGACAAGCCTAGGGCCCTCGCCGAGATGCACAGGGTCCTCAAACCCGGGGGGAGGCTCGCGATCCTGTTCGGGGCGGGCCCCATGTTCAGGGAGGTCTGGGAGGTTCTCGGGGAGGCCGCCGCCCGGCGCCCGGAGCACCCCGGATTCGCCGCCTCCGTCGAGGAGATCAAGGCCATGCACATCGGCCTAGAGGAGACCGAGGCCCTCTTGGAGGGCACGGGATTCGAGAAAACCTACGTCTACGCCCGCCACCGCCTGGTCCACTACGAGCCCGAGTTCATCATCCACAATATTCCCTACGCGGGGTGCTGGAAGATCGCCCTCCCCGGGGACGTCCTCCCCGAGGTCGTGGAGGAGCTCACCGAGAGGCTCACAGAATCGAGGACCGGGAAAGGCTTCAGGACCACGTGGTACGTGATCCTCGCCTACGGAACCAAGCTGTAATCAGCGGGCGAAGAACTTTTCCGGGCCCATAGAGACATCAGCCCAGCATGAAGCCCCCCCCTCCTCTACACCTCCCAGTGCCCCTCGAACCCCTGCTTCGTGAAAACCATCGGGGACATGGCCGCCCCCTACCAGGCAGATGTGGAGGCCATCAACGTCCACGCGCGCGCAGGCCGTTTCAATAATTGTGGGTTAAATGGTTTTAATTCGTTTTCACGTTTATCCTTGATATTCTGTCGTTGTCGAGTGTTTTAACAAGATTACATGGTTTATCTGGGAGAACCGTCTCAATCATCATTGG
>JADHWM010000069.1 GCA_016783485.1 Candidatus Bathyarchaeota archaeon | reverse complement strand
TCCCGATCACCATCGAATCATGTCAAAAGGAGCACTTATTCATACCCAAAATACGCCCCACCAGGAGTGTACTCCACAAGCCACAGAGGCTCCATTCATGCAGAACAGAGGTTATCCAGTACCAATACAATACCAAAATAAACCAGAAAACCCCGCCAAACAACGAAAGGACCGAGAAAACAACCCCAAACACACACCCCCCAAAAAAACAGGGGAGTGCAACCACATTCCCACCACACCAGCCCCGCCCAACCACACACACGCCCGGAAACCCCTTATCAAATGCTACCACTCATATCAACCGTCGCCTCAAAGAAACGTATAATAACCGTCCGAACAAACGACTAATTGGATTTATGAAGTGATTCTATGAGCGGAATAATCATAGTCAGAGACATCATGACCCGAAACATCAAAACCGTACGCCCCGACGACACCGCCCTCGACGCCGTCCGAAAGATGAACAAATTCCGGATCGGCTCCGTCATCGTCGTCAACAGCGGCAGACCCGTCGGCATCATCACCGAACGAAACATACTCCAAAAGATCGTGGAACCCCGCCACGACCCCGCCACCATCAAAGTCAAGGACATCATGACCCAACCCCTCATCACCATCGACCCCCACACCGCCGTCGACGAAGCCGCCAAGATCATGGCCGCCAAAACCATCAAAACCCTCCCCGTCGTCGAAAAAGACAAGATCCTCGGCATAGTCACCAGCAGCGACATCGTCAGAAACAGCCCCACACAGCTAAGCATCCTCGACGAACTCCTCCGAGTCGGATGACACCCGTGAGCGCCGAGATAGTCTCCGAGATCAAGGCCGAGATAATAAAAGAGGCGGACCCCGAACACGCCAGGCGAGTCACCCAATACTTCAGAGAGCCCATCACAGCCCACGGGCTCAGGGCCCCCAAGGAGAAAGAGATAGCCAGGAGATACTACCACAGGGTCAAGAAGGACCTCCCCACCGCCATCCAGGTCACCCAAAAACTCATAGAGTCCCAGATCCTCGAGGAGGCCTCCGTCGGCATAAAGATCCTCAGAAAGATGACCCGCCACCTCACCCCCGCCCACTTCGACACCGTCAACCCATGGGTGGACCTCCTCACCAACTGGGCCAACACCGACGGCCTCAGCGCATGGATCATCGCAGACATCATCAAAAAAGACCCGAACCTCACGGACCGCCTCCAAGAATGGACCACATCCGAGAACCGATGGAGAAGGAGAGCCGCAGCCGTATCCCTGGTCCCCATCGCAAGGAAAGGCGACATGCTGGACCAAGTATTCAGCATAGCCGACAGACTGATGACCGACGGCGACGACATGGTCAGGAAAGGCGTGGGCTGGCTCCTCAAGGAGGCATCCAAGGAGCACCCCCAGGAGATCAGGGACTACCTCCTCAAATGGAGGGAGGAGACATCCGCCCTGATCCTCCGGTACGCCTCCGAGAAACTACCCAAAGAGATGCGGGTCCTGAAAACCAAGTGAGCCAGACCCGAAAAAGCCTACCGAACTCCCCCGCCACCGCCACCGAATCCCCCCCCGGCGCCGAATCCCCCTCCCCCGAAGCTGCCCGAGGCCCGCCCCCCACTGCTGGAGACCCTCCGAGTACTCGCAACGACGAACGGGTAGAAATAGACGGGCATCGCCCTCATATACCGAGCCTCCGGGAGATCGATATCCAGCACCCGGAGAGCCCTCACCACCGCGTCCCCCACCCCCAGCGCCGTCCCGTAGACCAACCACTCCCCCCACATCCCGATATCCTCAGGGGGATACCTCTCGATCTGAGACAGATCGTCGAGGTGACGAGTGAAAGCATCCCACTCCAACTTCTCCCGATACGAGTCCCCCCTCCACCTCCCGAACAGGCTCGACGGGAAACCCCCGGCAACCACCACCTGCACAATCGGGATCACGGAGGCAGCGACAGCAGCTGAACGAATAGGGGAGAAACTCGGATCCGAGACAAACAAAAAGGCCGCTGCCAGAACGAGACCGGGCAACACGAGCAGGGGAAGAACCCTCCTCCTGCCGCTCACCATGAACTCCGATGCCACATCCATATCGACCCCCGTAGTGAGGCTCTCAAGCCGATTCTGGAGCTCGAAAGCCCTCGCAGCCGACTCGCCCCCCTCCCGAATCAATTCGGTCATGCGCCCCAGCCTATCCGTGTCGACGACGCCCCCCACGCTGAGGGCCCCCAGGAAGCCCAGCACCCTACGCTCATATGGATCGTCCACTCCCTCACCGACGAGTCTGATGAGCAGCCCCCCCGGCTTCGACTCCAGACTAACAATCCCTCTCCTGTGGAGGTCAAGGATCGTCGCATAGAACCCGTCCGCATCATAGTCCAGGGCGTCGCTCTTAAAGATCTGATTAACGAGCCAGGGACGCCTATCCCGATTCGGGACAGTGCTGAGATACCTCGGCACCGTATACTCCCTCTCCCGCCCGTAACGATGATAGACGGCGTATAGCAGCAGGGGCGTCAACAGCGCCAACACCCGAGCCCCATCCCTGAGCAGCAAAGCAATTGAATACTCCCTCGAATACGCCGAGTTAGCCCGCACAGTGGACCCCCGCACATCCTCGACACGACTCGGGAACCCATCGAATCCCCCGACGGCGAAAAGGTCCACGAGCATCTCCACCTCAAGCAGCATATCCTTCCCCGAACTACCTGTCAAGACGATATCCCCTCCCCGCCTCTCCACCCGCAGCGACGGAGGATGAGGATAGACCGCCTGAATGTAATCAGCGTCCACCAACACGATCTCCACCGCCCTGTACTCCAGGTGCTCATCTGCCAGCATCAGGTTCAGATGCCCGACATCGTCATCGAACTCAAGGGGCGGATGCACATCAAACAAAAAATCTACCTGATAGGCGCCTGGATCAAACCTCCCGGGATCCAGAACCCCCGCCTCATTAGCCTCAGCCAACATGAGAAGATCCCAATACTCAAAGGGACTACCCGACGACGAAAGGATGAAAGGCTCAGACGCGTGATCTCGAACATAACCAACCGCCCCAGGAGGCCCCCCGACCCCCAGGACCAAGATATAAGGCCTATCCAAAGGCTCCAAGGACAACGGCGCCCTCCAGAGCCTGAAGAGCATCCTGAGCCCCCCCTCGTTAAGCCGATACGTGAACTCCTCCTCTAGCCTACCATCAGGATACAGTGTCGCCCGATAGCTCTCCACGTATGCGGAATCATCCCTGAACACAACTGGAAGATACTCGATCACAATGAGCCCCGCGACCCCCAGAACCAGGGATACAGCCACGAGGGTGAAAATCTGCCTCCTCTCGCTCAACTCCCGGCAATCCCCGAAACGTCAGGCCGCCGCCCGGACCCCTCCTCGAACTCCAGATAATCCAGCTTCCCCATCCCCTGGGTCCGGGCCACGAAATTCGAGGGGATGGTATCCACCATCGTGTTAAACTCCTGGACGACATTATTATACGTGTACCTCTGCCTAGCGATCTCCTCCTCCACGCTCACGATCGCGTCCATGAGCTTCGTCACGGTCTCGTTCGCCCTCAGCTCAGGGTAAGCCTCAGCGATGGCCAGGATGTCCCCTGTGATCCTGGAGGACTCCCTGTTCACATCGTCGAACCCTCTGGCACCCACCCCGGCCATGCTCGCCCTGAGACTCGAGATCGCCACGAAGAGCTCCCTCTCATGACTCACGTATCCCCTCACCGCCCCCAGGAGCTGCTCGATCATATCGAGCCTCTTCTTCAGCGCCACACCTATCTGGTTCAGGGTGGCATCCGCGGCATTTCGATACCTGTAGAGACGATTGAAAACGACCACGAAATATGCGATGATGACAGCCAGGACCAGTAGAGGAAGACCGAGGAGGAGCATATCCGTGAAATCCATCTCGAACATAATTCACTCCGACTCGGGACCTTTAAAACCTCCTAAAAACGGGCGCGTCCACGGCACAGCCGTTTAATACAATTCTACGTAATATATGGATCGACAATCATGAGACTCGACCAAATATCCGACAGGGTCTACGCCAACTGCGACGGGGAGACCGGGGGAAACGTGGGGATCGTCATCATGGAGGACTCCGTCGCCGCCGTAGACGCCCAGTACCCCGTCTCGGGGGCAGATTTCAGGAAGAGCATCCCCACCGTCACCGACAAACCCGTCACCCATCTCCTCCTCACCCACATCCACGGAGACCACATATTCGGAAACCAAGCATTCGAGGACTGCGAGATAGTCTCCCACCGACGCCTCCGGGAGAAGATGGAGGGGAACCTCATGACCGAGTGGGCCCCTGGAAATCTAGAGAGGATGCTCGAGGACATCAGGGAGAACCGCCCAGAGCGGGCGCCCCTCTTCGAGGGGCTCAGGATAGTCCTCCCTAGCTCCACCTACGATGAACGATACGCCCTCGACGGCATCGAGGTCATCCATCTCCCCGGCCACACCGACGGGTCGGCAGTCGTCTACATCCCCGGGGACAGGACCCTCTTCGCGGGGGACCTCCTCTTCGCGAAGACATTCCCCTGGGCGGGCGACCCCACCGCCGACCCCGACGAGTGGATAGACTCCTTTAAGGCGATCCTGAGGATGGACGTGGACGCCATCGTGCCCGGCCACGGACCCGTCTGCGATAAAGGCGAGATCGAGATTCAGCTGGAGTGGTTTAAAGCCGTGAGGGGCGAGATGAGGGGGCTCATCTCAGGGGGAGCCACCCAGGAGGAGGCCGTCAGCCACGACGGCTACCCCGGCTTCTACGAATCCATCGGGGACAGGAGAGAGCGCTCCCTACGCCACTGGCACAGTGTCTGGAAAAGGAAGATGATCTAGAACCATCAGCCCACGTAACGGAGCCCCAGCCCCCCCGCCCTCCTGATCCACGAGGGCACGGGGGGCACCAGCTCATCCTCAGCCATCACCCTGAGTTCGATGAAAGTGGGCTCATCCAGAGCAAATGCCTCCCTCAGGGTCGGACCCAGCTCCCCGGGATCCTCCACGCTGTAAGCCCGTAAACCGAAGCCCTCAGCGATCCTCGGGTAATCCACATCGGAGAACCCCGTCGCGAAATTCGCATACTCGGGGCCGTGGGAGAACGTGGCGGCGGCCTTTATCCAGCCGAAACTCGAGTTATTGAACAGGATCACGTTATTGTTCCCCCCTAGCCTATGGAGGGTCTCCAGCTCCCCCGCGGTGAACCCGAAGCTGCCGTCCCCCACCAGGGTCACTATGCAGCTGTCGGGTCTCGCGAATTGGGCTCCGATGGATGTCGGGAGGGCGTATCCCAGGGAGCCCATTGCGTAGTTGTAGAGCACGCTCCGCCCAGCTTTCCTGACTTTGAAGAATGTGGACGTATAGATGGCGCTCACGCCCACGTCGACGACCATCACGTAATCGTCGGGGATCGCTCCGGTCAGCTCCTTCACGAACCTCAGGGGGTGGACGGGGGTCTCGTCCGTGGCTGATAGCTCAGATATTTGGAGGTCATAGCTCTCCGCCGCTTTTTTAATGGCCTCGAGTCTGGAGGCGTTTTCGGGGCCGCTCTTGCCTGGGGCTGTGTCGATCATCTTTCTCAGGGTGGCTTTAGCGTCTCCTAGTAGGATGACGTCTGTGGGGTAGTTGTTTCCCGCCTCGGCCTCGCTGATGTCCAGGTGGATGATCTTGGCGGTCGTGTCGAGGGGAGGTATGGTCCACTTGGCCGTGGAGGCGGAGTCCGTGTTGCTGCCGATGAATAGGATGAGGTCTGCGCCTGCCACGACACCGTTGGATAGGGTTGTCCCTCCTCGTGCTCCGACGACGCCGATGGAGAGGGGATGGGTCTCGGGGATGCTCCCCTTGGCGCTGATCGTGGTTCCCACGGGGGCGTCGTAGAGTTCTGCTAGGGTCTGGACTTCGTCCCAGGCTTGGGACCAGAGGACTCCTTGTCCGCAGACGATGACGGGTCGGGATGAGGCGGTCAGGAGGTTCACCGCTGCGTGTATGCGTTCCTCCTGGGCGGTTGATCTGTGGCCGGGATAAATCGCGAAATCCTTCTGGGCGTATATCTGGGGGTTGTCGATCTCTTCTCCTAAGATGTCCATTGGGAGACGGACGTGGACTGGTCCCGGTCTCCCCCCTGTGGCGAGTCTGAACGCCCTCCGGATCACGTGGGGGATCTCAGAGGGGTCTGTGACTGTGATGGTTTCCTTTGTTACTCCGCCGAAGAGGGCTGCTTGGTCGATTCCTGTGAGCATGTTGCGTTTCTCGAGGTGGAGGGGGATGTCCGATGTGAGGACCACCATGGGTACGCTGGCTTTGTATGCCTCTGCGACACCGGGGAGCATGTGGGTGGCGCCCACGCTGGGTCCCTCGCAGACGCCTGGTTTGTAGCTGACCTTGGCGTATCCGTCGGCCATGAATACGGCGCTTCTCTCGTCCCTCGCCATCACGTGGACGATCTCGGGGTAGTCGTGCCACTGCTCGTAGAGGTTCAGTGTGGTCTCCCCTGGGAGTCCGAATACGTGGCCCACCTCGTAACTTTTGAGCATCTCTAAAAGGGCTTTGGATGCGTTCATTTTCTGCACCCGACGGATTTCATTAGTTCATCGGAGCATATTAAGGGCTTCGTGAACCTTTTTCCTGGGGCTTTGTTTATCTGAATCATTATTAGGTGATTTGTGCATCATTGGTACGCTTTGATTTCTCTTTTAGACGTGGCGAATCTGTTCATGTTCTGCTCCGGGGTGTTGATGTTTTATACAGCGTACATGGACCGTAGCGTTCTTCGGGGGTACAATTTCGCGGGTACTGTTCTTATCTCGTTGGCCGTTTCGTTTATGTTGGCTTTTTATGTTCAGGAGGGGTATTGGCTGAGCTTTTTTCTGACTATCCCGAATTATGGTTATTGGATAGTTGTGCTTGTTTCGCTGTTTAGGCGGAGAAAAAAGGGGGCGTCTCTACCAGACGGCCCCGAGTAGTCGTAGTGCATTTTTACCCATGATCTTGGCGGTCTCTTCGTCTGTGTATCCGTGTTTGATCATCCATCGGGCTATGTTCATGAACTCGTTTGGGTTCTCGAGGCCTCTCACGTATCCGGGGTCTGTGACTCCTTGAGGTATCGGGTATTCCTCCTCTTTGGGTCTCCCGGGTCTGACCTGTTTCCCCAGGCGTCTGGCGAACCAGTGCACGTAGAGGCCTTGGTGATCTCCGTAGAGTGTGTCTGGGCCGCATGCGACGTTATCTATGCCCATGAGATCGATGCAGTACTCGACGCATTCCATGTAGCTCTCGATGCTCCCCACCGGGTTTTCCTTTGTCCTGAGACCTCTCCCTGCTCCGCCGACGGCGAGGATGCCGTCGTTCTCTGCGAATGCATGGAGCACCTCGTCTCCGTTTGTGTGACCCTGAGCGATGGCCGCAGGCCCGCTGTGGCTGTTGTAGACTGGCCTGTCGGATGCCTCGATTGTCTCTATTGCTGTGCGGTCGTTGGTATGTCCCACGTCGATTAGCATCCCGACTTTGTTCATCCGCTTGACGGCGTCGTAGCCGAAGTCAGTGAGACCCGAGTCCTGATTGGTCTCACCCATGCCTCCACCGAGCATGTTGGACTCGCTGTAGCAAATGCCGAGGCTGCGAATGCCGATGCCGTGGAGGATGTCGATCCGGTCCAGCTCGTTCTCGATGGGAGTCGCTGATTCGAGGGCCAGCACCATCGCGACCTTCCCGTTTTCAGCTGCGTATTTTATGTCGCTTACGGTTTTACAGTGGGTCACCATGCTCTGGTGGTGGATGTCGCAGAGGCGTATCCCGATGTCGTGGATCACGTCGCTCCACTTCCAACCGCTGTAGCTCGTGATGTATGCGGTCCCGTCCATTAGGTGGTCGAATACGCAGTCGATCCTTGCCCTGCTCAGAGCCTCGTAGGCCATGAAGTCTCGGCCCATGTGGTTAAGGTCCATGGCTTCGCCCATGTCCTCAGGCCAGAGCACGGGGTGTTCGTGGAGATCGATGATGATGTTCTTCTCGACGAATTCCTCGAAATGGTCTTCCTCGTTCTCTGACAGGGGCACGACGTAGGGAGTTACTCTGTCGGTTGCTCTGGTCAGTTTGTACTCCTTGTAGTCGAGGCCTGGCTCGAGGTAGCTAAAGGCCTTGTAGCCGTCGTGTTTTTTCTCTTTGCCCATACGTTTTCGTCATTAAGACTTCCTATGTCTGATAAAAGTCTGAGCTGGGTGTCTTTAGACCGGTGGGAGATGAGTCTCATGTATTACTGAATGTCATCATTTATACTTCGAGTGGTTCTCGTCTTATTGTGTGGTTGGTGATTTGGTTTGGGTGAGTTGATTACCGTTAGGGTTGAGGGGGAGAGATCGGAGCACGGCGTGTTCGTGTTCGCCTTGAGCACGTGTGGCTGGTGTAAGCGGACTAAAGAGTTCCTCCGTGAGAATGACGTCGCTTTCGAGTATGTTGACGTCGATAAATGTACTATGGATGAGAAGCGGGAAGTTGGAAGGATTCTTAAGGAGCGGGATGTGCCCCTAGGGTTTCCGGTGACTATCGTGGATGATGAGGTGGTGATCTCAGGGTTTAAGCCCGATGAGTTCAGGGAGGCGCTGGGTCTTTGATCTCCGTCGAAGATGTGAAGCGGAGGCATGAGCTGGACGCCCGGTCCCGAGGCTATCGGCTGAATCCCGATCCCGATTTTCTGGCTCTTCTCCTCGAGGGTTTGCGGGTGAATGAAGAGAGGTACGGGTATCCCTCCTGTCCTTGCAGGTTTTCGTCGGGAGTCTTCGAGGTGGATCGGGATATTATCTGCCCCTGTGATTATCGGGACCCTGATGTGCAGGAGTTCGGGACTTGTTATTGTTGCCTTTATCTGGATGAGGCGTCTTTTGAGCGGGGTGCAGCTGACCCTATCCCGGAGAGGAGGCCTCCGGAGATGCAGATGAGGGGACTGCTGGCTGCGGGCGGTGAGGCTAGTCAGGAGTCTCCGTCTGAAGAATCCAGCGTTGAGACGGGGAGGACTCTCCGCTATTGTCGGGTGTGTGGTTACGTGGTGTTCAGGGAAGAGCCCCCGTATGTCTGTCCTATCTGCAGGGCGAAGCGGGAGATGTTCGCGGAGATAGATATGGGGTTGGGCGTCAGGTCGACCTAGGGGTTGGCTCCGTGGCTATGCGGGGCTCTTCTTTCCCAGCATATCTTGTATTGTGATCTCCACGATGTTCAGGTTCCAGTTCTTCTTGAGGTGTTCCTCTGTGAGGGCGAGCCCTTTTCCAGGGGCGTATTTCTCTGTGAGGAGCCTGAGCCCCTTGAGTTTCTCAGTAGAGTCCTCCAGTATTTTCGCGGTGCCGTTGGCTATGACGCTCTTGTATCTGTAGCTGTAGTTGCAGGGGTCGTCTGAGGGTATTATCTCGCTTGTGTCCACCTCGAAGCAGACTCTGGGGTTCGCCGCGATGTCGTCCATCTTCTTCCCCTGTTTAGCGCCGTGGATTATGATCTGTCCGTCGTGGTAGACATAGGAGACGGGGACGACATAGGGGGTGTCGTCTCTGCTTGTTCCGAGTCTACCCACTGTGGCTTCCCTTAGGACTTGTTCGATCTCGGTCTTGTCCTTGATCTCTTTTTCCTTTCTTCTGAGTCCGGTCATAATGCTCTCACGGTCTTCTGCGTCTTTATTGTTTTTGGGAGTCCTTTTTCAGAGAGGGACGGGCTCATAGAAGCGCAGAGCACTTCCAGGAGTACTGGTGTCCTTTTCTGTACTGAATAAGTGCTCCTTTTGATATGAATCGGATCGCATCGGACCTGTTTTCTCGTTTCTTTCATCGATCCGAGTGTTTTTCAGACACGATCCGTATGACCCCCCCCTCCCCCTTACCCGAAAAGCCCGTTTTCCGGTCTCCTTTTCTGATAAAAACGGTTTTTCAGGGTTATCAGGTTCATGTTATATATCTTTCTAATTTTCGCGTTATCCCTGTCCTCTACATTGGGAGTTCTCGCACGCGATGATCGCAAAAGATGAAGGGCATTCCAGCTTGTCTATTGAGTTAATGATACGCTCCAGTCTCTGAGGTCGGTGCTGTCCATGCAGGCGGCCTGGACGAGGCCCACGGCGGAAGGGGCCGGGAATCCCTGAGGCTGAGGGCTTCCCGTCAGAGCCATGCCTCGATGGCACCTCTCAACCCCGCCCCACCGGTGCCGACAACAAGGGCAACAGACTCGTGACGGGCGACCATATAAACCGAAAAGCTTCATGACCACTATATTGAAAAAAGGTTAGATCGCCCCTCTCTCCCTGAGGCCCTCGACCTCATTGGGGGAGTAACCCGCAATCTCCTCGAGAACCTCATCGGTGTGAGCCCCCAGCTCCGGCGGGGGCAACCCCACCTCAAAGGGCGTCCCCGGAAACTTGAGCACCGGTCCGATCTGCTTGATCCTCCCCGCCTTGGGATGATCCATCTCCACCAGCATCCCCCTGTGGAGCACCTGCTCGTCGGAGAAGATCTCATCCATCGAGTAGACCGGGGCACTGGGGAAACCAATGGCCCTGAAGGCCTCGAGCCACTCGTCCCGAGGCCTCTTACTGAACTCCTCCTGCAGCAGGTGAATCAGCGTCCCCCTGTTCTCCACCCGATCCTCGTTCTTCGCATAGAGCGGATCCCCGCTTAGCCCCCCGAGCCCCA
>JADHWM010000015.1 GCA_016783485.1 Candidatus Bathyarchaeota archaeon | reverse complement strand
TGTCCCCCGACTCTGTCCTCACTCGGGAGCAGCTCGACGCCCTCGCGGAGGAGCTCGAGAAAGGCGCCGCGAAGCTCCCCACGGGGGAGGGGGGAATTGAGCTCAGCGAGGGCGCGGGCCTCACCACCGCCGGACATATCATCACGGGGGACGAGAAACACTTCAGGCCTATCCCCGACACAGGAGGGAAGGCCCCCGTGGAGCCGAAGAAAGGGGGGGGCTTCTCTGACGCCGCAGGGCTGGAGGCGGAGACCTCGGACAGCGACTACAGGGAGGGCTCGGAGTCGAGTCACCCTCGGAAGATGTCAGGGATCCCGAAGCACGGAAACGTCGAGTTGAAGAGGGGAATCCTGGGGGATGCAGATGTAACTCCTAAGGTGGAATCGGATCCAGTCCCCCGGGTGGAGGAGGAGCCCGAGGGAGAGGGTGTCCTGGAGAGGATCGCCAACTTCTTCAGGAATCTATTCTAGGCGCACATGTAAGTGTGCGACATGTCGTCGTAATTCACTGTGAAATCCGCATCAATTGAAATAATGCAAAGTGCTTAGTCAATAGTGAATTCAATCACGTATTAACAGAACGAAGGCCAATCCGAATAATTAAATCGGCTGCAAATGCTCATTTAAATGAGGATGAGAGTTGAGGGTGAATGGAAACTCTTTTGTCGTTAATAGTTCAAGGAGTTGATCTTGAGATGGAAAGATGGAGACTGCTAGACCTAGGATACAGCGAGCC
Organism: Candidatus Bathyarchaeota archaeon; assembly: GCA_016783485.1. Taxonomy (GTDB): domain Archaea; phylum Thermoproteota; class Bathyarchaeia; order TCS64; family TCS64. The sequence continues at coordinate 35,929 of JADHWM010000015.1, read as the reverse complement.
TCTGATGGCGCAGATATTCTACGAGTCGGTGGCTGAGGCGGTGCATAGAGGAGAGTCGCCTAACACCCTCATACTGCTCCAGCCAGACCGCCCATACGCATGCCTGGGGTACCATCAAGACCTGGAGCAAGAGTTGGACCTCGACTTCCTCAAGGAGAAAGGGCTCCCGGTCATTCGGCGGAGCCAGGGGGGAGGAGCCACATATCTGGACAGCAACCAGATCTTCTACCAGATCATCTTCAAAGACTCGGGCGCGGTCTCCATGGATGTCGAGAGACTGTTCGAGAAGCTTCTAGCGGTTACGGTGGAGACATATCGTAGGCTGGGGGTGCCAGCGGAGTATAAACCCGTGAATGACGTTGTCGTCGGCGGCAGGAAGATCAGCGGGAACGGAGCCGGGAGACACGAATCCGCCACCGTTCTCGTGGGGAACATCATCATCGATCTCGATTACGACCTCATGGCCCGTGTGCTGAGGGTGCCTGATGAGAAGTTCAGGGACAAGATGGCGAAGAGCATGGTAGATTGGGTCACCACCCTGAAGAGGGAGTCGGCCGATCCTCCCTCGGTTGAGGAGATTAAGAAGGTCTACTCCGATGTTTTCCAGGAGCTCCTGGGGGTAAAATTGTGTAAAGGGGAACCCAGCGAGCTGGAACGGAGTATCTACGATGAGGAGACGATGCCCCGGCACACCTCCGAGGAGTGGTTGTACATGGAGTCTATGCGTCCGGAGAGGATGGCAGGCAGAGCGGTCAAGATAGCCCACGACGTGAAGATGGTGGAGGCTGACCACAAAGCGGGGAAGCTCATCCGCATGAGGGCTGAAATGGTTGGCTCCGAGATCAGGAGAATTCAGATAATGGGAGACCTGTTCGTGGTTCCAAAAGAGGCCGTTGACATCCTCGAGGAGATGCTCATAGGAGTCGAGTTAGAGCATACCAAGCTCAGGAGTGTCGTGGACCGGTTCTACGATGTGACGCAGGCTCAAACCCCCGGGATAACCAATGACGACCTCGTTGAAGCCCTGTTCAAACTGCAAGAGAGACTCTGACGTCTTCCATTTCATGAGCGCGTGCGCGACATCATCAAGAAATATCTTGGAGCCCTCAAGCTGGCGTGCCCTTCCCGTTCAAGTTGGTATAGGGGGGTAATCGCCGGAAACGGCTCGTTCATACAGAATTTTTGCCTTGTTTGTCAGGTAATATGGCCAGGAAGCATGGTGTCGCTGTATTAAACCGCCTTTTTCGAGCCTTTTTCTCATCTTTGGGGTCTGATTCTCCAGCGTCGGGTCTCCTGCGAGTATGTTCATACAGGTGATAATCTCAGTCCATTCGTCAAGGGTTTTGGGTCTATATATCCACCAGTCGATATCGTGTTTTTTCAATAACCTCTCCTTAATCCGATAAGCTCCACGTCTGTACGAATTATTATGTCTCGGATGTTCCGTTTCCGCCATTTGTGCTTACGTGTGAAAGCGGATTTTTTGCTATAAAAGAAATATTACGGTGAATGTATCGAAAGCTGACTTAGTGGGCGTGATCGCGCGCGCCATCTGAAAAAGATCGATAATCACTAAAAAGTCTGAACCCGCCGATTTATATCAGGATTCCTTGTCAACCCATACAATTGAGCTAACATGTTGTACGCGTAGCAAATTGGAATGTGATTTACTATCTGGACTATGCTTCCTTTATCGCGTTGAGGTATTGTTCAATCCGTTCAATGAGGATCTTAAACTTATCCTCGTCTAAGACCTCCTGCTTGAACTCGTCCATCACGTTGTTCTTAACCTTGATGAGTTCGGTCTCGCATTTTCGCGAGTTGATCCTGTAGCGCGTGTAAATCTCGTCGATCTCGCTTAGAATCCTGTTGAACACTATCTCCTGCTTTCGCCGCACCTTCCGGGTCCTGTTTACCCAGCTCACTATCCCGATGAGGGTGCCCATGATCGAGATGAGGTAGACGACCTCCCTTAGAGACCAACCGGAGAATATCCCAACCGGATCTCTGCCCGTATCTGTATCTTGGGGCGTGATCGACGTGTCCTCTACCTGTACATCGGACGAGGTAGCCACCTTCAGACGGACATACCGGTAATACTGGTCGTTGATACTTCCATCCCACAACGCTACGTGCAGATCACCTCCCGTGTCAGGGCTCCTGTCTCTCAACCCATAAGTGCGCCCAAGCTCCAGTGTCCAGTCGTAACCATCGCCAGACGCCAGTGCCTTCCTCATCTCGAACCAGTAATGCGTCCCGTCGTGCGTGGCGAAGCCTTCGAGATCGTTCTGCCCCGGCGGGGTACAGTCGATGTCATAGATCATATCCCCCGTGCAGTTGTAGCGGTAGGTGTCCGAGGGATACCCGGTGAATTCCAGCATACCCGCGTCGAAGTGGAGCCAAGGATTCACGAAAGGCCCCCAGAATAACGAGACCCCCATGGCGTCTTCCACGTCCACATCGCTGGTGAGCCATGGAACCTTGAAGAGGAGATAGAGCCATTCCCCGTCGTTTTTAACCCATATCCTCGCTGAGACGAACGGGGGACCAACGGGGTCGCCCATTCCTAGTTCTATGTCTGTCGACGATGTGTCGGACCACTCCGTCGATGACGTGACCTTACCATCAAGGGTCACGGGGTATCGGATCCAACTACTCGTCAGCAACGTTTCCTCCTGACCTTTGGTTGTGACTGAAATAGTGCCCAGTATAATTGATAGAAACAAGAGATACAGGATACAGCGTTTTCTCAATTTCAACCCCTTATATGGAATCTAAATCATAATGTATTTTAAAATCATCGTAAAAGATGATGATTTTTCAGTTTTATTCCATTGTAAATATAGGCGCTCGATAAGTGAAATCCTTAGATATTACTTTGGGAAATTTACATGTAAGAGGAAATTTTCATGCAACATTATGTAGGAAATAACATGCGAAAACTTATGTTCGCTGCCATAATAATACTGGTTTTCTCCTGCATCCCTCCCTCTTTTCTCTCCGGTAATGCGGCTCAGAATGAATCAGGAATCATCGTTTGGGCGAATGATGGCGGGGACAAGGTCACTCAGGACGAGCTGCGGGCGAGCACGGATCCCTCCGCCGTGCTGAACTCGGTGTGGGATGGAACCGGGATATATCTGTTCGGGGCACGGAACGAGGTAGTGGCATTCAACCTCGTCATCGAGGCTCCGGGCTCGGATGTCGAAGACGTGGAGGTACAGTTTAACAGGCTGGATGGGCCTGATGGGGCATCGATCACGAGTCGCACCGCCTCCGGAGAAGACGTGGGCAACTTCGTGGGGCGGAACATAGAGCTCTTCTACGTTAGGTACCTGAAGATCGAAGGGCTTACAACTGACCTCGCTTTCGCTGGTTTTTACTACGATGAGCGGCATATCCCGGAGCGTTTCCAGCTCCCATACTATGGATACGTCGTCGACGATTTCGGTCCATACGAGGGCATAGGCACATGGGAGGACCGCCCGGATCACGACAAGTACTACCCGGATATCGCGGTCCCCATCGAGCTGGAGTCACCCTTCACCATCAGCGCCGACTCAAGCCAGTCAATTTGGGGAGATGTCTACATACCCAAGACCTCGCCGGCTGGGGACTACACGGGGACGATCACTATTCTCGTCGACGGGGAGACATCTCACGAGGTGCCGATCACCCTAAGCGTGCGCGACTTCATGCTCCCGGATATCCCCACGGCCAAGACGATGATCGCGATAGGCCACGAGGACATCAACTATCGTTACCTCGGGAATATGTGGCCAGGTGTATACGAATGGGATTACGAGTATACCGAAGACATGCTACGGTCAATTGAGATAACCAACCTCTACCATCAGCTGGCTCACCGTCACAAGGTCTCCTTGATAGAGGGCGGAGAGTACGATGAGTCTCTAGAAACCCCCATCGAGGTGTTGATGCGACCCCGGATGCCCTGGCTTTCGGGCACGCTCTTCACGCCCGACGAGGGCTACGAGGGAGTTGGCATGGGGATAGGGAACAACGTGTTCTCCATCTACACTTATGGGGGTTGGCTTTGGGAACGGGGGACAGAGGAGGACATGTGGGGCAACACCACTGCGTGGGTCAACTGGTTCGAGAGCCAAGACTTCGGTACACCTACGGAGTGCTTCCTTTATCTCATTGACGAGTCCGATGATTATCCACAGACCGAGGAATGGGCCCAGTGGATGGACAACAACCCCGGACCTGGTAGAAACCTGATGTCAATGGCGACGATTCCCCTACCAGAAGCGGTGGAACACACGCCTTCTCTTGACGTTGTTGCTTCAGGTGCAGGGTTCGGTATCACTCGTTTTTGGGAGGCTGCTTTGGAGGCTCATAGAGCGAAGAATGGCACGAAATTTTATGTGTATAACGGGAATCGTCCAGCCACCGGTACCTATGCCCTAGAAGACGATGGTGTTTCTCCCAGAGTGATAGGTTGGACCCATTTCAAGATGGGAGTTGACCGCTGGTTCTACTGGTTTGCTACCTACTACAACAACTGGGCGGGAGGTATGGGTCAGACGAACGTCTTCCAGACCGCGCAGGTCTTTGGCAGCTATGACAGAGACGATGATCAATTTGGGAAGACGGGCTGGAACTACTTCAACGGAGACGGAGTCCTATTGTACCCGGGGACTGACACCCGCTTCCCCGAGGACAGCTACGGAGTAAAGGTGCCCTTCGCCTCGCTCAGGCTGAAGAACTGGCGACGGGGAGTCCAAGATCACGACTACCTCACACTGGCGGCGGAGATCGCCCCAGAACGCGTCGCCGAGATCGTGGAGGATATGATACCTGTGGTTCTCTGGGAGGTTGGAGTGGAAGCTGAAGACGATCCATCCTGGGTCTACTCCGATATCAGCTGGTCAAACGACCCTGACGTATGGGAGGCGGCGAGGGCCGAATTGGCAGACATCATCGAGAACGGCACCATCGACACGGATGGGGATGGCGTTGACGACCGAGATGACACTGATGATGATAACGACGAGATGCCAGATATCTGGGAGTTCGAGAATTATTTCAATCACCTTTACGCGGGCGATGCCGTATCCGACGCTGATAGCGACGGAGTCACCAATCTACAGGAGTATATCGAGGGGTCCGACCCGCGGGAACTTAAGGAGGAGCCTGAGCCTGAGCCTGAGCCTGAGCCTGAGCCTGAGCCCGAGGAGGAGTCAGGGACGATTCTGGTCAGCGTCTACGATAAGGCGCGTTCTCCGCTGAGCGAGGTTACGGTCTACTCGACGTCCCAGCCCGAAGGGCAGTCTACTCTCGACGGTACCACTTCATCGGACGGGGAGATCACCTTCCGGGACGTCATCGCCGGCGAATATGTCATAAAAACGATGAAGGAAGGGTACGAGTCAGCCACAAGTACTGGGGGCGTCGCCTCTGGTGGAACAATCGAACTGACGTTCTACCTTGAGGAGAGTGAAGAGCCCGAGCCAGAACCCGAAACCGAAACACGAAGAGGTATCCCTGGCTTTACGCCAATATCGATAATAATTGGCGTCTTTGTTGGGCTACTAATAATAGGATTACTGCACATTCCTACAAAATCAGCATTTACTACGAATTCTGAACCCACCAGTTTGCACCAGGGTTCACAGCATTAAGCATTGGTAGAAAATAAAGAAAAATACGAAAAAATACATCAGTTAGACGATCCGTAACTCATTCCACGAAAAGAACCAAAAAGATCCCCCAATCATAGAGGCCAAACGCCCACGTAAAGACCGCCAAACACCGAAAGGAACCCGTAAAACCCGCCAACCCCACCACTCAAGCAAAACAGTAGCAAACCAGTACCAAAACAACACTAAAAGAACCCGGAAAAACCCGCCAAACAACAAAAAACGCACAAAACAACCCCAAACAAACACCCCTAAAAACAACAGGGGGGTCCTACACAACCCCCCCACTCAACCCCCCGCCAGAGACCACCCTCCGGCCCGGAAACCGCTATCATACGCTTCCCCTCATAACCTACATCTATATCTGAAACCCTCCCCACGATCAACCCATGCTCCCCCTCGGCGACGAGAACCCCACCCGACTCACACCCATCGTCAACTACACAATCATCGCAGCATCCACCGCCATATACCTCTGGCAGACAACCTCCACCCCCGCCCACTTCACAGCCACCCTATTCCACTACGGCCTCATACCCCGTTTCATCACCAACGGCCAACGCCTCCCCACCCTCATCACCAACATATTCCTCCACGGAGGATGGACCCATCTCGCAGGCAACATGCTATTCCTCTGGATATTCGGAGACAACATCGAAGACTGCTGCGGCCACCTACGATACCTCCTATTCTACACCGCCACAGGCATCGCCGCAGGCCTTATCTGGACGCTCACCGCAGCCAACTCCTCCTACCCCGCCGTCGGCGGATCCGGCGCCATCTCCGGAGTCCTCGGAGCCTACTTAATATTCTACCCCAGAGCCAAGATCCGCACCCTCATCGGCGCAGGCCTATTCTTCAGGATAATCCGCATACCCGCCTCCGCCATGATCGGCCTCTGGTTCGTCTACCAGATCATCCTCGCCAGCCTCCCCATGAACACAGGAGTCGCTTACTGGGCCCACATCGGAGGCTTCGCAGCAGGATTAGCCCTCTCCAGAATAATGCGACCCAAACTAAGGGGACCCAGCCCCCTCCAAGAATGGAGATAAAAAAACTACTTCAGGATCCTGATCCGGGAAGGCTCCACGCCCTCCTCCAACAGATCAACCAGCGTCACAGCCCGGGAACCAGACGCCACGATCTTCGCCCTAGCCCCCTCGCTGAACGAGAACGCCGCCACCGTCACCCCCGGCCCCAACGACCCGGAAGCCAGAACTTTACCTGGCACCGCGACCACGTCCCCCTCCCCGCTGTGCCTCCCGATCCTGCTCAGATTAACCGCGACCCTCCGCCGCTTAGGCTTATCCAGCTCATCAGCCAGGGCACCCCAGATCGGCTTACCCCCCCCACGGGAGGCAGCCCCGAGGACCCTGATCGCCCTCTTAAGCTCACTGTTCAACATCCGAAACAACATCCTCCTCCGCCTCCTCCTCCTCGTCGAAGTCCCCGGCGCCCCCGCCGTAGAGCCTTCTCCTCTCCACCTCGACCACCTCGAAGGCGTCGATAACATCCTCCGTCTCCCCCCGCTCCAGCTTACCCGCGAACTCGTCCAGCTTAACCGACAGGACCCGCACCGCCTCCACCACCAGCCTCGCCGGCTCAAGGCAACCCGTCGACTCCACCGTGAACAGGAACAGGTCATCCAGCGCCCCCACCCTCACCGCCGAGGGATCCACGGGGCACGCCTTCTCACACTCCCCGCAGATGATACATCCATTCACGTCCACCACCCGCAGCTTACCCCCCTCTATGGTGAACACGTCCCGAGGGCACACCTTTACGCACTCGGCACAATCGGTGCACCGATCCTCGTCCATCTCGATCTCAGCCACGTGCTGATACACCGCCGAGGAGACGGGCTGCCACTTAGAGTGCTCCTTACCCGTCCCCAGCTTCGCATAGGCCTCAAGCCTAACCGCTTGACCCGGCGCAATCTTCGTCAAGGGAATGCCAGGGGACACGGGCACCACCGCAGGATCCTCCGAGACGAAATCCCCCGAGTAGACGGTGCGGGTCTCAGTCTTCGCCTCCACGTCCAGGGTGAGCACCACGCGGCACTTTTCGCACCCCAGCTCGCTCCCGCATTCACAATCCACCGGGAGAACATAACGATCCAGATCCGTCCTCAAAGGCACGTAACCTATCCTGTGGGCCAGATTCTCGTCCGCCACCACCGACGAATTATCGAAGAAGAAGATGTCGTCGATCACCATGCATGGCACGTCCATGATCATGGTCCTCCTCAGGGCATTCGCGAACGCTACATTCACCCCCCCTAGGAGGAAGCGCACCCTGTCCCCGTCGACCCCCAGAACCTCGACCTTCAAGACCATCCCCACCAGACCCGCTAAGGCCTGCGACCCCGCCTGCCCCCCGGCTTACGAGTCCCATCATGGGGAATAGGAGTCGACTCCTCGATCCGCCCAATCGCGAAATCACTCCTCGCCAGAGCCCGGATAGCCGCCTGAGCCCCCGGACCCGGAGTCTTAGAACCGGAACCACCGGGAGCCCGTACCCTAATATGGATCGATGTGACCCCCCGATCCCTGCCCACATCGGCCACATGCTGCGCCGCCTTCATCGCCGCATAAGGGGAAGGCTTCAACCTGTCCGCCTTAACGAATCTGCCCCCAGACGCGAGCGCGATGGTCTCAGCCCCCGTGAGATCCGTCATGTGAACGATCGTGTTATTGAAACTGCTGTGAATGTGGACCACGGCCCACCTCTCCCCCTCACTCAACCGGGGCCGCCTCCACATCCTCTCTCAAGATGAGGTCCTGCCTCAACGGATGCGTCTTAATAACGAAGGGACTCGACTCCGCATAATCCAGGCTCCCCTCATCAGTCCTCGTAACAATGTAACTCGGCGCCTTCATCTTACGCCCACTAATAGCGATATGACCGTGAGAGATCAGTTGCCTCGACTGGAAGAAGGACTTGGCCATCCCCCTCCTGAACAGGACCGTCTGGAGTCTTCTCTCCATCAAATCCTGGACGTTCAGGCCCAAGATATCATCCAAATTACTCCTCTCAGGTATAAGCCCTAGCCTGTGGAGCCTCCCGAGGAACTCGGTTTCCACCTGCTCCCTCTCGGCGACCCCCATCGAGACCATCTCCCTCGCCCTCCGCCTCAACGTGCTCAACTCCGTCTTGTGACGCCAGAGCTCCCTCTTATTCCTAAGCCCATACGCCCCAACCAGCTTCAGCTCTGCCTCGAGATTCGCAAAATCCCAGGGACGCTTCGGAGTCGTGTAAAGCTTATGCTTCTTCTTAGGATCACCCAAAGATTAACACTCTCAGCTCTTTTGCCTTATTCTAGCCCTGCTGACGCCGACGCTCCGACCCTTCCGAGCGGTCGTCTTGGTCCGCTGTCCCCTCACTTTGAGGCCTCGAGCGTGTCGCTCCCCCTTCCAGCTCCGGGTCTCCCTCATGACGTCGATGTCCTCCCTCTGAGCGAGAGTGAGATCGGAGGCGAGGAGGTGCCGGTCTAGGCCGGTCTGCGGATCCTTCCGCCTGTTGAGCATCCATATGGGTATCCCATGGGAGGTCGGATTATCGAGGATGTCCTCGATTTTCCTCACATCGCCTTCAGAGAGGTTGCCCAACCTCTCGAATGGATCGAGGCTCAGTTTCTTGATCATCGTCCTAGCCACGCGGATGCCTACGCCCTTGAGGTCAGTCATGGCGTAGGGCAGAAGCTTGGTCCCATCTAGGTTGGAACCGTGCAGCCTCACGATGTAGTTGAATTCTTTGGACACGCGGAAATCTCCCGACTCAGTAGGTCAACATTAAACATAAAAACCTTATTAAAAAGTATCGTATGACCCCTCCAAGCTTTAAACCCTTGATGAAAAATCGGCGAAATATGTATTCCCCGCATAAATCCCCAATACCTTTAGCCCAATAGGACGAATACTCTGGTCACGATCGCTGCCCTACTCATGGTGGAAAATTACTCCCAGGTACCAGATCACAGCTAATCCCAAAAGGAACGTCAAGAACTGTGCAAGGGACTTCCAGAAATTTTCTTCCTTCTTCAGCTCCGGTACAAGTTCAGAGGCTGAGAGATAGAGAAAAGCCCCGGCGGAGAACGCGATGAGGGTCCCGCTGAGGGTTTCCACCATCTCAAGGAAAAAAATGGCGAAGACACCCCCAACCACTGTAGTAAGGGCTGCCGTGAAGTTCAGGAGTAAAGCCCTGACTTTGTTGAACCCGGCGTAGATGAGTATACCGTAATCTCCTATCTCCTGAGGGAGTTCGTGGAAGATCACCGCAATCGTTGTCGCGAGACCCACAGAGAAATCTACGTTAAAGCTAACGGCGATGATCATCCCGTCAAGGAAATTGTGGATGCCGTCCCCGAGGACATTCAGGTAGGCGAATCCTTTGGTATACTGCTCTGCTCCGTGTTCGCTGAAATCGCTGTGATGTCCGTGTCCGTGATACCAGTAGATAAAACGCTCCAAAAAGTAGAACGCCACGAATCCCACAGCTACGTAAACGAAGACCACTGATCCTTCGATATGTTCCACAGCCTCGGGAAGGAGCTCAAAAAGAGCTGCCCCTAGGATTGTACCCGCTGAGAAAGCTATCAAGAAGAACAGAATCTTATGAAGAGTCTCGTCACGTAATGAGAGCGCCAGAATTCCGGTTAAAGAGAAAAGACTCACTATCATTGTTGCGAAGAGAATGGTGATCTCTACCGAAGCCATTGGTATCATAATATTTTCGTGGATTAAATTGTTAAGGATTTACACGGTCTGGATACGTGGGGTATCATCCAATACTTCTTTCCTGTGCCTTGATCCTGCCCAATCTCATGGAGTTTAGTATAACCGCTAGGCTTAGTCCCATGTCACCCACGGCGACGGCTATCCAAAGAGTGATCCACCCCGGGATAGCGAGACCGACTACTACAAGTTTGACCAGGATTGAAGCGGCGATGTTCTCTTTGATGCGACCCATCGTTGCTTGGCTCAACCGAACGAGGTAAGTTATCCGGCTAAGATCGTCTTCCATGAGGGCAATATCCGCTGTCTCCAACGCCACGTCGCTTCCTATTGCCCCCATGGCAATCCCGACGTCTGCAGCGGCAAGCGCCGGGGCATCGTTCACACCGTCACCGACCATCGCCACCGGCCCATACTCGGCTCTCAACTTTTCGATGGCTTCAAGCTTTTCCTCGGGGAGAAGATGAGCCATGTATCCATCCATACCCAGTTTTTCGGCTATCGCCTTGGCAGTCACCTCATTATCCCCCGTGAGCATCTGAACTTCCATACCCCGTTTTCTCAATTCAGCGATTGCATGTGGGGCTTCATCTCTTATTTTGTCCATCAACGCGATTGCGCCCACTGCGCAACCCTCCTCGGAGACGAGTACCACCGTTTTTCCTTGGGCCTCGAGTTTTTCTACGATGCCGTCTAGAGGGGTTATCCCCAGTTCCTCGATGAGGCGGAGATTACCGATGCAACATGTCTTCTCATCAATACATGCTTCAATCCCACGCCCAACGTAAGCCTTGAAATCCGTGGTTTCAACGGCCTCAACTCCCGCTGCCTCGGCTCTATCATAGATTGCTTTCGCGATTGGATGTTCGGCCTTTGCTTCGAGTGAGACCGCAATCCTCAGCACCTCGTCCTCGGTGAGATCCGGGGAGACGATATCGGTGACCTCTAACTCTCCCATGGTCAGAGTCCCCGTTTTGTCGAACGCAATGGCTTTTACATCGTTCATGCGCTCCACGAAGGTGCTCCCTTTGACGAGTACACCATTCCCGCCGGCGCTCGTGATGGCTGAGACCATGGCCACTGGAGTCGAGATGGCGAGAGCGCAGGGGCACGCCACTACGAGCATCACCAGCGCTTTGTAAACCCAGTCACTGATTGGTTCCTGTAAGATTATCGGCGGGATAGTTGCCACCAGGATTGCGAGTATTATAACCGTGGGCGTATAGACCCTGGAGAATCGGTCCACAAACGCTTCTGTGGGAGATCGGCTCTCCTCTGCCTCCTCCACCAGTCTCAGAATCCTGGCGAGGACGGTCTCACCGGCCATCTTCGTGACTCGTGCTACGAGGAACCCATCCAGATTGATGGTGCCCGCAAAGACATCCTCCCCCTCAACTTTAGGAACAGGTGCAGACTCTCCCGTTATAGTGGCCTGGTTGACGCTGGAAGCCCCCTCGATAACAACGCCATCCAGGGGGATCCTGTCACCCGGCCTCACGACGAACACTTCCCCTGGCTGGACCTCCTGAACAGACACCGTCACCTCTTTTCCATCCCTCCTCAGGGTTGCATTCTCGGGTTTCAGTTCCATCAGGGTCTCGATTGAGCGACGGGCTCGATCCGCAGCGTAATCCTCCAGCCTCTCAGCGATATTAAACAAGAAAACCACCGCGGCTGCCTCCTCGAGATGCCCGATCGCGAATGCGCCAATCGACGCGATCGTGATGAGAAGGTTGATGTTGATGCTTCCTCTGATCAGGCTCTTTAAGCCTAACTCAGCGATGGTGTATCCCGAGAGTATCATTGTAGAGACCAACATTAGATCGGAGACGAGAGATTGACCTTGGAAGTATCTTAAGCTAAGACCCAAAACCATGGTTATTGCTGATACTACTAGAGGAAGCCAGCCCCTCTCCGAGTGCTCATGAACGTGTGCTCCGTAAGAAGAAGCCTCGTGGTTATGGTCTGGATCGTGGTCGGGCATGCCTCTCGTTCCTTCTATTCTGCGGATCGAGAGCGTTAACACTTATTAACTTAATGCTATAAAGGGGGCCGTTTTTAATAATTCTTAATAATGTCCGTATACTATTTTAATAAGAATGAATTGACCGTCATAAGTGTCTCACTAAGCCCAGAGCTATTGAGTAGACTCGATCTATTTGTCAAAAACACAGGTTATTCGAGCCGTTCTGAAGCAGTCAGAATGGCTGTAAGAGACACCCTCTCGAAGTACGCCCTCGAGAGGCTGGAGCGAGGACAGGTAGTATCTACCGTAACGGTGATATCCGAGAGGGAACAGCACGCCCTAAACTCTCACCTAATGGATCTCAGACACGAGTACGATAACAGTATCTTCAGCAATATGCACCTCCATGTCGGTACGGGTTACTGCATCGAAATCTTCATGGTCCGAGACGAATATGAAAAAGTCCTAGATTTCGTCTCCCGAGTCAGGGCTCTGAGGGGTATACGGGAAGTCAACTACACTTTGACGCCGATTGATGAGAGAGAATTTGAGAGATGAGTCCTTTAATGTGTTTTATATCATTGGCTCATTTTCAGAATGCGTCAAAGCTCAAATTTCAATGTCATAGTCCTACTCCTTTGGTACCGTCAACAGGGTCCGATTATTGAAGCTGAAAAGGGAGAAAAACCGAGGTGAACTCCCTATCCTCCTTCAATATATGGTTCTAGTTTGAGAAACGGGTTTTTATCGTTTCATATGATGATGGGAAACCAGAGATTAGTCGAAGGGGGGTTCACATCCTATCCCTGGCTCCCAATGATCCCAAGGAAAAATGATATTTCCCTTTGTTGTTACAGAACCCGAGAGCCTGTAGTCACAAGTGCGGTGATGAGGTATTCTGAATTTAGCTTCTTTCGATCCCCTCACCGTAGGTGATCAAAGTAATGGTGGTCTTGACGCTCTCAAGCCTCCTGATGTTGTTGAAGACGATCTCCTTAACCTTGTCCATGGATTCCGCTTCGACTTCTGCTATGACATCGTAGATCCCGTAAAGAGCCTGGACCACATTAATTCCGTGGACGTGGTTCAGAGCTTCGACTACGGTAGCTTCCTGCCCGAGTTCCGTGTTGATAAGGACGAACGCTTTCATACATCTCACCTATCAGATAGTCAATCATAGTAATTCTTGGTCGCTATATCTATCTTTTCTTTTTTAAAAAAAAATTAATCCCTTCCAGAATTTGTACAAAGCCCCACGCGCGCGTGAGGTCTGATATTAAGTTACTACAGGGACCCTTTCTCAGGTTACTTTGGCACCGTTAGATATGTCACGGTCGACTGTTAATAGCGCTAATTTGTCATCCTTCTCTGCGGCGAGGAGCATTCCATAGGACCACTGCCCGAATATTTTGGCGGGTTTCAGATTCGTGACCACCGCGATCACCTTTCCCTCGAGTTCCTCCGGTGTGTAGTAGTCTACAAGCCCCGTGACGATCTGTCGTGTCTCGTCTCCCAGGTCCACTTGCATCTTGTAGAGTTTGTCAGAACCAGGGACTTTTTCAATTTCGGAGACTGTTCCGATTCTTATGTTCAGCTTCTTAAAATCTTTAAACGAGACTTCCTCGCTCATATCGGACGCCTTGCACCATCCATCCCTTTCACGCTTTTAAGTTTTCAACCCTTGAGGAACTCGACAGCAATCCGTGTAAACATCTCCGATACAGGCGGAAGCCAATCCAAGTGGACATATTCGTTTTTCTGATGAGCGCCTCCTCGCTGGGGGCCAAGGTGTAGACACGGGATGCCCCCTTCTCCTGCGAAAATGTTGGCGTCGGTGATGCCGTAGGCGTACTCGTAGCAAGGCGCTTTCCCCATCACCTCACGGTAGATTGGGTCGAAGACACCGATTATCTCCTCATCCTTGCTCATGACATACGCCTCGTAACGCGGAGGCTTAATCCCAACCTCTACCTCCGAATCCAGTTCAAGGGATTCGACGAGCCTCCGCATGTCATCGATAGCTGACTGAACCGTCTCGCCGGGTACAATGAGCCTATTCACCTCAAACCGACAACTTGCAGGAACAATTACCGAGTATATCTCGTAGCCACCCTCAATCTTCAGAGTGCTGTAATTACCCGTGCCGAAGTCTGGATGATCCATAAACTCGAGTTTGTCTAAATTTGCGAGAATCTTTCCCGCATCCTCCACAGCGTTGATCCCTAACTGGGGCCTGAATCCGTGGGCTGCCTTACCCTTCACCTTGATGTCGTAGAGAATCTTCCCCGTTATACCCAGAGGGATGGGCTTCGTCTCGTCCCCCGGGTACGGCTCGGCGAGGACGATGGCGTCGACACCAGCAAAGTCGGTCTCGAGCATCGCTTTGGCCCCTTTCCCGTATGCCTCTTCATCGATTACTCCTGAGAATGAGAGTTCCCCCTGCATTGTATGCCCTGAGTTGGAGACCGCCCTCAACATGTTGAGGGTGCAGGCAATGCCTCCCTTCATATCGCATGACCCCAGGCCATACATTTTACCTTCCTGCACGATGGGAGTGAAGGGGTCCATGTCCCAGCCCTCCACGATGGGCACGGTGTCCGTGTGCCCGTTGAAATTCAACCTCCTTCCCGGGCTTTCACCCATCATTCTCCCATAGATGTTTGGCCTATCGGGCTCAACATCGTGTAACTCGCATTCGAGCCCGATGGCTTCGAGCTCCTCTTTTAGATATAAAGCGAGTTCTCCTTCACGCCCGACGACCGAGTTTATCTTTATCATCTCTTCGAGAACTCGGCGGGTGTAGGAGCAGTCCAGCTTGTCTAATATTTCGTCAATCATCTATTTTCTTCCTATTGCGTCCTCGATTGAGCTCTGTACATGTCCACAATCTCCTCGACTGTGGTAGTGTCCTCAGGAGCCTTGTCCTCCCTCAGACGCAGGAAGCGGGGGAACCTGACGGCGAGCCCAGACTCCTCCCTGAGTCTCCCAAACGCGCAAGTGTGGATAGGGCTCAGGGTAATCTCATCCCCTAGGACCTCCATCACAACATTTGGTTCGAACCAGACCTCGGCTTCCAGCATCGAGTCCACGTTTCTGGGCTTATCTTCCGCTCGCTCTCCATCCAGCAGCTCCGGGAAGCTCAACAGATCTTCATCAGTGAACCCCGAACCCACCTTACACACCGTCCGGAACATGTCCTCATCGGGATCGTAGGACGCCATGAGCAGAGCACCATAGCTCCCGGCACGCCGACCTCGACCATGGAACGCCCCCACCGCGACGAGGTCGACGGGTTCCACCATCTTGCTCTGATAACTGGCCTTGAGTTTTACCCAGAGCCAGGAGCGGGCCCCCGCCCGGTAGATCGAGTCCTCCGCCGTGGATTTCACGACGAGCCCCTCGGTGCCATCCGAGATGGCTTCCTCGAAGAAGTCTACGAGCTGCGAGACCTCCGATGTCTGGAGCGCCCTGACTAGCTTGAAACGCTCGGTCTCCTCCACGATATCTTGGAGCTTCGCCCGCCTCTTCGTGTAAGGCTCGGGAGTCAGATCGTCCCCGTCCACGTATAGGCACTCGAAGAGAAACACGGCGATGGGGAACCTCTCGGCCATCTCCTCGATGCGATGCTTCCGTCTTCGCTTCATCAGAGTCTGAAACGATTTAATCTCTCCCGAATCAGCGTCAATGGCGACCGCCTCCCCCTCGAGTACAGCGTGATTGACCTTCACTTGGGTTGAAACCATTCTCACTGCATCCGGATACATTGCCGTGATGTTCTCCAACCGACGGGAGAAGATCTGGATCGAGTCGCCGTCCTTGTGAATCTGAAACCGCTCCCCATCCAGCTTATACTCTGCGGAGCAAGCCCCTAGCTTCTCGATTATCTCCTCTGGCGTTGAGAGCCTCTGAGCTAACATCATACGTACGGGTTTTCCCAAGACAATCTGGGCTTTGGCTACGCTCTCGAGCCCTTCCTCTGCAAGAGTCCTAGCAACCGCGCCCAAGTCACTGGTGAGATTATAAGCTCTCTCGAGCTGACCCCTATTTTCCGAGGAGCCTGTGAAGGCTAGAGACAGTGAATCGAGTATTGTCATGTCTCCAACGCCAAGCCTGAGAGTTCCCACCACGGTTCTGGCGATGTAACGAGCCCCGAGAGGCGAGGAATTCACTATAACTCTTACAAGACGATCGATTTTCCTGCTGCTGCTCCCTTTTCCGGACTCGTTTGCGATCTGGTCAAACGCATTATATACGTCTGAGACTGAAAGCGGTTTTTCACCTAACATCGCTTGGCGTTTATCTAAGAGGCTTTTCTCCGCTGCCAGTCCCACATCTCCGCTCTCGGAAAGGATGGCTTCCACCCTTCTTTTCCTTTGACCTGAAGCCCTCGAGATGGTCTCCACAACCATCTTCTCAGCCATCCCGATCTCTGGCTCTCCCGTCCAATCGGGGTGGATCTTCCCCTGTGTCAGATAGATCAGATGCTCCAGTTCATCGGGTTCCGCTACTCCGAAGAGTTCAGCTAGGATATCCGTCATCTCTAACCTCTTGGCAGTGGCCTCGAGCCTCGCATAGAACTCGACGAGGGTGGAATACAGCATATAGACCAGTCTACAGGATTGACTCTACGAGTAATAATACTTTTTCCGAGGGGGGGTCAGACTGCGTATTTACAGGCTGCCTTATTCCCGATACTCGAGGACTCCATGAGTGCGTCGATGAGGCAGTATTCCCCCACATGGCGGATCGACTCGAAGACGTATCTTGTCCCCTTCTCCCTTTCGATCTCGGTGAGCATTCCCGGAGGGAACAACATGTCCTGCATCATGTTCCAGATAAGATCGAGCCGAGGGAAACTTCGCGCTCGAAGGGTCACGTAGGCTCTGTAGTGCGTCACCATATCGACGTACTGCACCGCCCAGAGACTCGCGAGATCGCTCTGGTCACCGATCTGGTCACAGGGTCCCTCCCTTTCGATGAACTCCATTCCTTTCTCAAGTTTGTCCCCATGGTCGCAGAGGATATGCTCCTTCGTTCCATTATATAGAGCGTCACCTCCCAGATGGTCGTCTACATGGATTACCTCATGAGTGGCGGTGTACCTGAGGAGAGTGTGAGGAACCTCGGGGATGTTTAAAGGCCGATCGCAGAAAGGTATCCTGCTATCCATAATAATCGTGGCGGGGGGCTCGAAAGCTCCGAAGTCCATACGATAAGAACCCACTCGATTTTTGGTCAGATGAGTAGACCTGAATTTTCCAGCCTTGAGAATCCGCCATGTCATCTCTATATTTGGGCATATAGGCAGATCGAACTCCCGTTGGGTCTCAGCCACGAGAAGAATCGCCTCGAAGACGAGTTCCCTCACATCTGAGGTGGACAGCTCTTTCCGCCTAAACAAGCTGTATCTACTTGGTTACGAAATATCGGAATTTAAACAAGATGGTGTACTACCTATATACAACTTAAAAATAGCCGGTAACTTTAAATCGGAGAAAATAAAACCCCGCACCTCATCGTTCTGAATCCGGAAAACTCATTGATCCTCTCAAACCATGTCGATATGTCTCAGATTATTTCGCGTGTGTGTCATTGATCGCGATTAATGATACGGATTTGTAGACATATGCTACACACAAAATAACATATCCGCGCTGGAGGGCTCAAAGTAATGGGGTTCGAAAAGTGGTAATACCCTTAATGAAAAAGAAAGGACTGAGCGAAGTCGTATCAACACTCATACTACTCGTAGTCGCCGTACTTCTAGCAGGCGTCGTCGCATACTATGCCACCAACATCACAACTACAAGGACTGAAACCGAGGCGTTGCAGTTCTCAACAGCACACGTCTGGGTGAACAGCTCCGGTGCCATCGCCGCATTCAAACTGCAGAATCTAGGTGGCAGGGACATTCTAATAGACAAGTTCACTGTGAGAGGTGTCGCGTCTGAATGGGCAGATGTGTTCGTTTATCGTGTGCCTTCGGGTGATAGTATCACCGGCGACATGAACGTCACGAGCTACACTCTTCTCGTCGACGGTGTAACCATTGACAGTAAAGATTACAATGCCTCTTCGGCTGATATTCCGCTGATCTCCGGCGGGGAGCTGCTGGTGTACATCAAAGATCCTGACAATATCCAGATGGATGACATAGGCACAACCGTGAGCATGTCTGTGCACACGAACAACGCTCAGTACATAACCGAGGTAAACGTCGAGTCAGCCACCACGCAGTAGTGGGATGGCTGACAGCGTTGCCTACCAACGAACAGTATCTGGAGGACGAAGATGTCTCCTAGAAGATCGAAACTGGAAATACGCTTGAAAATACTCGCCGCTGTCAGGCAAGGGGTGGATAAACCCACCCGCATCATGTACGCGGCGAACATGTCCTGGAAGCCGGTCCAGCGGATACTGTCTCACCTGGTGGAGCAAGGCCTCCTATTGGAAGTACTTAACACAGACAGCAGGCAGTCAAAGAGACGCTACCAGATCACAGAGAAAGGCGAACAGGTACTCGATTACTTCGAGAAGGCCAAGGATATATTGCCTCTCGAGGACGTCTACGCAGGAGACTAACCTCCACTTTTTTTCTACATAATTTATTTGCAGTCTTGGATTTACTTCAGATAATCCGATCAGAGCAGATCGAATGTCTTCCCTGGATTCATGATGTTAAGGGGATCGAATGCCCTCTTGATGGCTCTCATCAGCTCAACTTGAGTTTCTCCCACTTGGCGAGTGAGATAACGTTTCTTCGCTAGCCCCAGCCCGTGCTCCCCTGAGATGGTGCCCCCCAGACTCAGGGCGATGTCTATCAGTTCTTCAATGACGGCCTCAAGTGTCGTGGGCCATTCTTCTTCAGGGAGCTCGCCTTTAGCTATTAGACTGTGGACATTGCCGTCGCCGGCGTGCCCTAAAGTGGAGACGATGACTCCTTTTTCTTGCGCGACTCTATCGGCTCCCTCGATGTAATCGGGGATGCGGTTCCGGGGGACGCAGGCGTCGACCTCGTCTATCTCCCAGTATGCCTTGTAGGCGTCGAAGAGGCATTTCCTGGCCTCCCAGAGCTGCTCCTGCCGCTGGGCAGTGTCTGCGACGAAAGCGTCTACTCCACCCATCTCTATGCAGACCTCTCCAGCTGTCTCGAGATTCTCCTCGACCTCAGTCTCACTATTGCCCTCGATCCCAATCAGCAGGTACGCGGGGTGGCTGTTATCTGGGAGCGTCTTGTTCAGGTACTTTTCAGCTGTAAGGACTGCGTGGCGGGGAAGATATTCGAGGGCGAATGGGACCACCTTTCTTCGAACGATCTCTGAGACCGTTCTGGCTGCGTCTTTTGTCGATTCGAAAGGTACGTATAACAATGCTGTATGCCTGGGTTTCGGGACCAGTCTAAGAATCGCCTTCGTGACTGTCGCCAGGGTCCCCTCGGAACCTATAATGAGGTCAATGAGGCTGTAAGCTGTTGAGTCCTTGACCAGCTTGCCCCCGACGTTAATTATCTCCCCGTTGGGGAGTACCGCCTCGAGGCCCTGGACGAAGTCTCGGGTGACACCATATTTCATGCCGCGAACTCCACCTGCATTAGTGGATATGTTTCCTCCGAGGCTACCTGACTCCTGTCCGGGGTCCGGAGGGTATAGGAGACCGAGTTTCTCCGTCTCCTCATGAAGGTCCATGATGAGAACTCCGGGCTCGACGACCGCCATGAGGTTCTCCTCGTCTATTTCGAGGATGTCGTTCATTCTCTCAAGGCTTAAGGCGATTCCACCTTGAACCGGGTGGGAGCCTCCGCTGAGCCCCGTTCTCGATCCCTGGGGGGTGACTGGGATCTTTTCTCTGTACGCTATTTTAATTATCTCAGAGACTTCCAAGGTCCTACGGGGCTTTACGACGACGTGTGGAGGATGGGGGGGCTCGAGGCTCTCGTCTATCGCATGTTTCTCCAGGTCATCGGAGCTGCTGGAAACATTCTCAGCTCCTACGATGGCCTCTAGTTCTCTCCTTATCTGTTGTGTCAAGAGGCCGTACTCATACATTCTTCTTTCGCTCCTTGATTTTCTCCACGAGGCGGGGGATGATTTCGTAGAGGTCTCCGACTGCTCCCAGTGTTGAGACGCTGAATATTGGGGCTTCAGCGTCCTTGTTGATCGTGATGATTACATCGGAAGTCTTCATGCCAGCCAGATGCTGAACGGCCCCTGAGATGCCGCAGGCCAAGTATATCTTGGGGCGGACCGTCCGGCCGCTCAGACCCACCTGGTGGGGGTACTCTATCCATCCCTCGTCCACCGTTGGCCTGCTCGCTCCTACTGCGCCTCCGAGGGCCTCAGCCAGCTCTTGGATGACCTCGAATCCCTTGGAATCCCCCATGCCCTTTCCCCCTGAGACAATAATTTCTGCATCAATGATGCTCACAAGTTCCTTGGCCGGACTGAAATCGATAATCTTGACACGATCAGGGATGTCATTGATATCTACAGTCTTTTTTATTATCTCGCTTTCATTTGTGGGGTCCTTTTCAGCTTCTTTCATCACCTTGTACCTGACAGTGGCAATCTGGGGTCTTGTGTTCGTGCAGATGATGGTGGCCATGATGTTGCCCCCGTATGCGGGGCGGGTCTGGAGGAGAAGTCGACTATCGGGGTCGATGTCAAGACTCGTGCAGTCCGCCGTGAGGCCTGTCTCGAGGCAAGCCGCCACTTTGGGGCCGAGAGAGCGGCCTATAGAGGTTGCTCCGATGAGGAATATACTTGGTTTTTCCTCATTTACCAAATCTTCGAGGATTGCAGAGTAGGGATCGTCCCTAAAGACCTCCAGTTCTGGATGATCGAAAACGAAGATCTTATCCGCTCCTCTCATTGTCAGTTCTTTAACAGCATCGCTAAGCTCGCTCCCGATGATCACTGCGAAGAGTTTTTCCCCGAGCTGATCAGCCAACTCCCTTCCCTTACCGAGGAGCTCATATGAGACCGGGTGAACCTTCCCGTTCCACTGCTCAGCGAAGACAAGGATGCCTTTGTAATTCGAGAGTTTAACCTCTGTCCCCGCCTCTTCGATAAGAATCGCGTCCGTAGGGCACTCTGTGACGCATTCGCCGCATAGCCTGCAGTCGTCCAGAAAACGGGGATAACCTTCTTCCATCACAAGAGACCCGAAGGCGCACGCACTCTCACACAGAGAGCAGCTGATGCATTTCTCCTTGTCGACGGATATTGGTAGCTCGCTCATCTAGATCACTTTACACTCCACGAGCTTCTGGAGGACCCTCTCCGCCAGCTCTTCTGGGGATCCCTCGACGATATCTCCGGCAGTTGGTCTGTCAGGGGTGAATATCTTCACGACGCGGGTCGGAGAACCATTCAGGCCTATCTTCATGGGATCCGCTTCAAGATCATTCGAAGTGATTGTATGAATCTCAGTTTTCTTCGCTTTGAGTCTTCCCCGGAGAGTCGCCAATCTGGGTTGATTGATGTCTTTACTGACTGAGACGACTATAGGAAGAGAGGCTCCGAGAGTCTCTACTCTATCGTCGAGGAGCCTCGTTAGCCTGATTTCACCCCCTTTTATTTCTTGGATTTCGTTCACATAACAGACATGAGGGACGCCTAGGTGGTGGGCTAGCTCTGGCCCGACCTGGCCCGTGTCTCCATCGGTGGTCTTCATTCCGCAGATCACGAGGTCATAAGGAACCAGCTTCTTGATGCTTAGCCCCAATGTGTAGCTTGTGGCCCAGGTATCTGCTCCGGCGAAAGCCCTGTCGGTGGCTAGGTAAGCCTCGTCAGCGCCCATGGCGATTGCGTCTCTTAGCGCTGATTCCGCCTGGGGTGGGCCCATTGACAGTACGTTGACTGTGCCTCCGTATTTCTCCTTGAGCCTTATTCCCTCCTCGATCGCGTACTCGTCGAAGGGGTTGACGACCGCTGCGACTCCCTCCCTCTTGAGCCTCCCCGTTTCCTCGTCGAAATCGACTTCCGTTGTCTCAGGAACTTGCTTGATGCAAACGATGATATTCAATCCTTCGCTCATATTTCCTATCCCCCTTCCAAAGGACTTCCTATCAACTGGCTCACGGTGGTATAAAAATCCGGAAGAAGGCACGCGTGAATCTGAGACAAGAGCAGCAGGTGGTCTACCTAGTTGAAGGCGAGAGGCGGAACGTAGCTGTCTAGGGTTAGAGCGAGAAGGCGAGGGAACTCATGGTGAAATAGCTAAGCTTGACGCTTTATCTAGCCCCTCGCTCGATTATCGAGCGATTAGCAGAGGCTTTTCTTTAAGATTTTCCGGAAGAGAAATAAATAGCAATCCCGATTCTGAGAGCGAAAATTGAGCCGAGTGCTACCATGTCTCCAAGGAAATCCGAAGCGAAGATACTCGAGAAGATATCCAAGCTAGAGAACTGTCTAGAGGATGAGAGGAAGACCTCGGAGAAATACCTGAGCCAATTGAAATACGCCAAGGCCGACCTGGAGAACCTCCAGAAAAGGACCCAGAGAATAATCGACGAAGCCCAAGAGAAAGCCACCGGACGCATCGTGATGCAGCTCCTCACGATCCTCGACGAACTCGATCTCGCCATCTCCGTGGCTACAAACTCAAAGGCTGACATAATCGAAGGGGTCGAGATGGTCCGGGGGAAGCTATGGAAGCTCCTCGATGCCGAGGGTCTCGCCCCCATCGACGCCCTTGAGCGACCCTTCGACCCAAACCTCCACGAAGGTGTACTCGAGGTGGAGACCGATGAAGTCGAGAACGGCTGCGTAGTTGAGGAGATCAGGAAAGGCTACAAGTTCAAGGGCAGGGTGCTCAGGGCAAGCATGGTCAAAGTGGCGAAAAACTCCGGCTCGAACGACGTTAAAGAGGAAAATGAAGATGAGTGAAACGAAGCGTGAGAAGATTCTTGGAATAGACCTCGGAACCACCAATTCAGCGGCCGCAGTGGTGATGGGGGGCAAGCCCACCATCATACCCAGCGCTGAGGGACCCACAGTGGCGGGGAAAATGTTCCCCTCCGTGGTGGCGTTGACGAAGGAGGGGCAGCTTCTAGTGGGAGAGCCCGCGAGGAGGCAGGCGGTCACCAATGCCGAGGGCACGGTGAGGGAGGCAAAGCGCCTCATGGGCTCCCAGAGGAAGATAACCCTCCACGGGAAGGAATATACCCCTCAGCAGATCAGCGGCTTTATACTCCAGAAGATCCTGAGGGACGCCGAAACTTACATGGGCGAGAAGATCGCGAAGGCGGTAATCACTGTACCCGCCCACTTCAACGATAACCAGCGCCAAGCCACCATCGATGCCGGGGAGATCGCAGGCCTCAAAGTCACGAGGGTCGTGAACGAGCCCACGGCGGCGGCCCTCGCCTATGGCATCGATAAGACCGATCAGGAGCAGAAGATTTTGGTCTTCAGCTTCGGAGGGGGCACCAACGACACGACGGTGATGGATTTCGGGGGCGGAGTCTTCGAGGTGCTCTCCACGAGCGGCGACACCCAGACCGGAGGCGCCGATCTGGACAAGGCAGTGATGGACTACGTCGTCAGCGAGTTCAAAGCTGAGACCGGTGTAACACTCGCCGGCGATCTGAGCGCCATGGCAAGGGTGAAGGAGGCCTCGGAGAAGGCCAAGATCGAGCTCTCCACTATCCTGACCACGGACATCGAACTCCCCTACATCGCCATGAAGGACGGCCAGCCCCTCAACCTCCACGTCACCCTCAACAGGGCTAAGCTGGAGCAGCTAACGAGGCCCATCGTCGAGAAGATTAGAGGACCCATACTCCAGACCATCAGGGACGCGAAGCTGACTTCGCAGCAGATAGACAAGATCATCGTCTTCGGGGGTCAGACCAAGATGCCCCTGGTCCAGCAGTTTATCGAGGATGTCGTGGGTAAGAAGCCGGAGAGGGGCCTCGACCCCATGGAATGTGTAGCGATGGGCGCGGCCATCCAGGGGGCTATCCTCGCCGGGGAGATCAGCGACATCGTTCTCCTCGACGTCACGCCCCTCAGCCTCGGTGTCGAGACTCTGGGAAGCGTCATGACGCGTGTCATCGAGAGGAATACGACGATCCCCGTGAAACAGACTCAGACCTTCAGCACGGCGGCCGACTTCCAGACTGCGGTCACCATCCACGTGCTCCAGGGAGAGAGACCCATGGCCAAAGACAACATCGGCTTAGGCCGATTCGACCTCACAGGGGTCCCGCCTGCACCCAGGGGCGTCCCCCAGATCGAGGTGACCTTCGACATAAACGCCGACGGGGTCCTCGACGTAACCGCGAAGGACCTGGGCACCGGCAAGGAGATGAGCATCACCATCACGGCATCCACGAAGCTCAGCAAGACTGAGAAGGACAGGATGATCGACGAGGCGGAGCAGTACGCCGAGCAGGACAAGCAGACCAAGGAGGAGGCTGAGGCGAAGAACACCGCTGACTCCCTCATCTACACCACGGAGAAGACTCTCTCAGAGATCGGGGACAAGCTCAGCGACGACCAAAAGTCGGGGATCCAGACAGCGAACGAGGCGCTGAAGCAGGCACTGGAGAGCGGGACCACAGCCGACATCAACGCCAAGATCGAGGAGCTCCGCAAGGTCGTCCAGGAGGCTGGGGCATCGGTCTACCAGCAGGCGGCCGAGCAGCAAGCCCAGCAGCAGGCTCAAGCTGAAGCGGGCCAGCAGGCGCCTCCCCCCGGAGACGATCAGGGGAAGAAGACCGTGGACGCTGAGTATAAGGTCGTCGACGAGGAAGAAAAGAAACAATAACCGTTGAATAGTCAACGCTACTCTTCCCCTTATTCTACGAAATCGTTAATACTCCATTCCCTAGGTTATGATCCGTTCCAAATGTTAGACGAGAAACTGACTAAGATCGAACGCAAGGTCATCGGAGAGATATGGCAGAGCGGCGAGATGCGGGAAAATCACTACTTCATGGCTGACGAGCTCGGTAGCAGGTTCGCAGGAACCGAGAGCGAGAAGAAAGCCATAGAGCACATGGTGAACAAGCTCAAAGAGTATGGGTACGAGAACGCCCATGCCGATCCCTTCAAGTACTACGGATGGACGAGGGGCCCCGCCAGCCTCACGGTGACTGAGCCGTACCAGAAGGAGTTCCCGGTGATCTCCCTCGCGATCTCTCCGGGAGGGGAGGTTGAAGCGGAGGTCATCGACCTAGGCACGGGAAGCCCCGAGGAGTTCGAGGCCATCGATCCCAAGGAGGTCGAGGGCAAGATAGTCCTAGCCTCGAGTGCCACGAGTCCCGCCGGTAAACGCGTCCACAGGAGAACCAAATACGGATACGCCGTCGAGTACGGAGCAGTGGGCTTCATCTTCATGAACCATAATCCGGGGCAACTCCCCCCGACCGGCAGCGTGAGACCCGCTTACAGGCTGGGCGGAGAGATACCGGGTGTCGGGATCAGTCTAGAGCACGGCTCTCACATGAGGAGGCTGGCCAAGGGCAGGTCCCTGAAAGCCAAGCTCACCAATCAAAGCAGGCTCAACCCCGACACCGAGTCGGCGAATGTGGTCTGCGAACTCGAGGGCTCATCCAAGAAAGACGAGTGGATAGTGATCGGCGGCCACTTCGACGGCCACGATATCGCCCAGGGAGCCATGGACAACCTCTCCGGCACCGTGGTGATCATGGATCTGGCCCGGGCTTTGAAGAAATACGAGGGTAAGTTCAAGAGGAGCATCCGCTTCATCTGCTTCGCCTGCGAGGAGATCGGCGTCACGGGCTCCACGAGCTACGTCGACAAGCACGTTGATGAGATGAAGGATGTCGCCATCATGCTCAACCTCGAGCTCGGTGGCCTAGCCAACAAGGACGGGACCCAGCACGCCGCCTTCACCCTATTCCAGCCCACGAGCCTGAAAGAAAAGTTCGAGGAGTTCGCGGATGAGATCGGCTACCCCATGACCGTCTCCACAGGGACATCGGCGGCCTCTGATCACTGGCCCTTCTACATGCAGGGTATCCCAGCGGTCACGATGGGCTCCGAGCCTTCGCCAGCCCAGCTCATCGTAGGACGTGGGTGGGGCCATACCACAGCTGACATGATGGATAAGGTTGATCCACGCAATCTGCAGGAAGGTGTGATGGTCATCGCAAGGCTCGTGCTCAGGCTCGCAAATCAGGAAGAGAAGATCGCAGACCACACTCCCTTGGAGGAGATCATCGCTCACCTTGAGAAGACGGGGATGAAGAAGACCCTCAAGATCCAGAAGAAGTGGCACCCTCACAGCACGAGATAACCTCCCTTTTTTTCCTTTTTTCTTCATAGTGACAGCAGGCTTTTGAATGAGGCCTGAGAGGGCAATCTCCGCATTAACCTCCTGCGCAGAGGCAATCTCAGTAATGGAAGAAAGGAAACTGGATGCCCTCGACTTCGTATTGAATGTCCTGAGGGAGCACGAGGAGTCCCTCGACACACTCATCAAGAGACTAGACCTCATGATCGAGGCCTTCTCGACGATCCAGCATCGCCTCGAGAGCCTCTGCGAAAAAGTCGAGCAAAAGATCTAACCCGTAGATTCTTTCCCGTTCATACCGCCGATTTCAGTGGATTAGTTGCGTTTTTTTCCTCGTCTAAACCTTTTTAGGTCCTTGATGATCCAAAGGCTTTGACAAACAGCTTCGGTGCATCTTTTTGGCGAGCAAGAGAGACTACTATGAGGTTCTCGGCGTTGAGCGAGGGGCCTCACCTGACGATATCAAGAAGGCATTCAGGAAGCTCGCTTTCCAATATCACCCCGACAGGAACAAGGAGCCCGACGCCGAGGAGAAATTCAAAGAGGTCTCCGAAGCCTATGCTGTCCTCAGCGACGTTGAGAAGCGTCAGCAGTACGACACCTTCGGCCACGCGGGCATCAGCGGCCGATACTCCACTGAGGACATCTTCAGGGGCGCCAACTTTCGAGATATTTTCTCCGAGTTCGGCTTCAACTTCGAGGACATCTTGGGTCGAATGTTTGGCGGCGGAGGATTCAATTTCCAGCGGGCCCAGGCTGGGCCACGCAGGGGCAGCGACCTTCAGACCCGGATCCAGGTCACCCTCGAGCAGGCTGCGTTCGGGACCGAGGTGGAGATCAGCCTCAACAGGCTACAGTCATGCAGCCGATGTGGCGGGAATGGTGCCGAGCCGGGGAGTGATGTATCCACGTGCCCGAGGTGTAATGGGCGAGGCAGGATAGAGCAGAGAACCCAATCACTCTTCGGCCAGATGATACGGGTGGTTCCTTGCGATAGATGCGAGGGCAGAGGGCGAATCCCGGAGACCCCCTGCAGAACCTGCGGAGGGAAGGGCTTGGAGCCTGGGAAGCATCGACTCAGCGTCAAGGTCCCTCCGGGGATCGACGACGGCACCCAGCTCATCCTGCGAAGCCAGGGCGAAGATGGACCCTTCGGAGGCCCCCCCGGAGACCTATATGTGAGAGTCCAGCTCAAACCCCATCCCCATCTTCTCCGACGAGGCAAGGATATCATATACGAGGCTGAGATCAACTTTCCCAGCGCCGCCCTCGGAACATCCCTCAATGTTCCCTCCCTGACCGGTGAGAAATCCCTCAGGGTACCCCCGGGGACTCAGAGCGGGACGATCCTCAGGATGAGGGGGGAGGGCATGCCCAGCCGTTTCGGGAAAGGAGATCAGCTAGTCCACGTGACCGTCAACGTACCAGAGAAACTTTCTCGAAGGCAGAGAGAGCTTATTGAGGAACTTGATAAAGAGTTTGAGGCACAATCAAACAAGAAAGGATGGTTCAGGCGTTGATTAGGTACGCCTGTCTATTATCTCCCGTACACCCGGACCAGTGCCGATGAACGTGACCGGGAGGCCAAGCTCCTTTTCGACCTTCTCGACGAAAGATACCGCTTCTTCGTTCAGCGCGTCATAATCCGATGCGCCCTTGCACTCAGGGTATGATATGTCGAGCTTCGTCAAGGCGATCTGTGTAGCCCCATTGAGCATCACCGCCCTCCGAGCGAGCTCAAAGTTGAACGGAGCTGCCCTCCGCTGCCTCCCCGTCACGGTCCCGTACTCGTCCCACCCTCTGTTCCTTGCTTCCTCAAAACTTATCTCCCCTGCGAGGAAACCTGCCCCCACTCTCGTGACGTATGCTTTGAGGACCAGAATCACCTCGTCGATCTTGGTGGGCCCGACTCCGACATCCGAGCAGATGGCGGAGGCACAGACATCATTACTGGTTACAAACGGGTATGTGCCGTGGTAAAGGCTGATATAAGTTCCTTGAGTCCCCTCGAGGAGGACATTGGCCCCCGAGTCGATGGCCTCATTGATCTCCGTCGAGACATCGGTGAGGAACTCCTCTAGTTCAGGTATCTCTTTCGCCATTTTGGCGACCCTTAGAGCCCTGTCGGCATTGCATGGGCCCGTCCCGGTGCCCGTGGTTCCAATTATTTCCTTCAGATGCCCTTTACCGTCTGCCTCGATGTGCTTTGCCTCGATGATTGCGCACTGGGGGTCGATGCCAAACCGATCCTCGATCCCAAGTTCTTTTACCTCCTTTATCACGACCTCGGGGTTCACCACCACTCCCGGTCCAATGAGGAGCCTTGTGCTGTGATTCACGAAACCGCAGGGAACCATCCTGAGTTTGAACGTGACTCCATCATCCACGACTGTATGACCCGCGTTGGGGCCTACACCTCCCCGTGCGCACACCGCGATTTCATCGGCGACGGATAAATATGAGACCAACTTCCCTTTGCCGCCATCCCCGAAAAAACCATCTACTACAACAGTGCAAACCAGACAGAACACCCCATGAAACGGTTTCTTCACTCCCTTCGATAATTTAAGATTTCCCAATGATTGGTAAAACGAGGCCAAACTATTCTACTTTTCCTCCCAATGAATGCTTGGAAAATAAGCGAGAAGTGTAAAGTTTATGCGTAGATCGATCTTTCAGTATACGAACGCCCTTGACTACCCAGATAGGCATCCTTGTGATAGGCAACGAGATCCTCGACGGTATCGTTCTCGACACAAATAGCCAGTGGCTCATCAATCAGCTCAAAGCCCTGAACTTCCAGGTATCCGAGAAAATGACAGTGAGGGACGAGATCCAGGTCATCTCAAAAGCCTTAAGACGAATGCTCTTGGCTGGCGCGAATCTCATATTCACGACAGGAGGTCTCGGTCCCACCCACGACGACAAGACACTTGCGGGAGTCGCGATGGCATTCGAGCTCCCCGTCGAGCTTAACGACAAGGCCCTCACGATCGTCACTCGACAGTATACTGAAATGCATCAGAGGGGGGTGATCGAGACGGGGGAGATCACAGAGCCCCGTAGAAAAATGGCGATATTGCCCAAGGGGGCCCGGCCTCTGGATAATAGGGTTGGAGGGGCCCCCGGGGTCGTCCTCGATGTTGAGGGAGCCCAGATAATATGCCTCCCCGGTGTCCCAGGGGAGCTCATGTGGATTTTCGATAACCAACTCCTCGCGTTACTGAAAGGGATGATCGAGGGGGTGTTCGCCGAGGAGGTCATCTATCTCCCCCTCAGGGACGAGTCAACCCTGGCCCCGATAATCGACGAGGTCATGCAGGACGTCCCCGGGGTCTACATAAAATCGATGGTGAAGCCATACGGCGAGTCCGGGATCAGGCTCTGGGTCTCATCCAGCGGTCAGAGCCAGACCGAGGTCGAGGAACGGGTCCATCGAGTCGCGAACCTTCTGGTGAGGAGATGCGAAGAACAGCTCCCCCAAGGCTGAGCGCAGTGTTGGGCAACTGAATTAAATGTGTCCGAAAATAATCTAGGTTGATCACGATGGTCGAGATCTGGCTCCCTTATGGCAAAACCGAGGTTCACGTCAGCGTGCCACTGAGATATCTAGCGGGGACGATAGAGCCTTCCGAGTTGGAGCTGCCCGAGAATCCCTTCGAAGTAGTGACCTCAGCATTAGGGAATCCCCTTGGATCGGGGAACATTCAAGACCTCGTGAAGGGTAGGAATAAAGTTGCTATTGCCCTCGACGGAACTTTAGCCCCTTACACGGCGTCCGTTGCGGCTTCGGCCATCGTCTGGACATTGGGACAGAATGGTGTGCCGAAGGAGAATCTATCGCTAGTCGTAGGAAATAGTCTTAGAGATTATGACAATCCGGATATGCTCCAAGCCCTCCAGGGGGCTGAGCCCCTTAGAGATGTGGTCATTCATGAGCATTCGAGGGATTCAGTTGACGCGTCAAATGTTGGAGTCACCTCGTACAGGACTGAAGTGTCCTTAGCGAAACCTTTCGTGGATGCGGACCTTAGGATAGCTGTTGGGGAGGTGAGTCCCGACCATTTCGCAGGGCTGAGAGGGGCTCAGAGCACTGTAATGCCCGCGCTCGCCTCCCGGGAGGGGCTCATCCGCCACAGGGAGATCGCTTTCCAGGACGATGTTGTCCCGGGGGTTTTCGAGGGGAATCCCGCTCATTCTGATCAGATGGAGGCCTGCGAGATAGCGCGGGTGGATCTCGCATTGAATTTGATCACCGACGGCTGGGGGAGGATCGCCTCAGCGGTATCCGGCGGAATTGAGCCATCTTGGAAGACGGTTGTTGAGAGCTTAGGCGATCCCCCTCAGCTCAGAGCTGAAGCTGACGCAGATATCATCATCGTGAGCGCTGGTGGGGATCGCTTTGATTTCGATCTCTATAATGCGGTCTGGGCTCTCCGGGGGATCGCTCCCCTGGTGAAGAGGGGTGCCACGATCATCTTCTTGGCGGAGTGCACCCAGGGGCTTGGAGCTGAGGGATTGGAGACGTTGGCTCAGGTGGATACTCTGGCTGAGCTGAGGAGGAGGTATGTGCTGGGGGCGAGGGCCGTATATGCGGTCAAATCCGCTCTACGGGGGAATAATGAGGTGATTCTGGTTTCGGCTCTGCCCGGTTATCTGGCGGAGCCTCTAGGTTTCACTGTGGAGAGGACGGCGAATGCCGCTTTCCAGAGTGTCATGGAGAAGCGTAGGAATCGGCGGACGTTGGTGGTGACTCATGGGGTCTCGTCTGTGATCGTCCCCTCAGAAGGGGCTGAGGGAGACGATGGTCGTGATGATCATCCCGAGGTAGACCAGAACCAGTAGCCTCCTCGATGTGCTCAGCGGTGAGACGTCGTCCAGGAGGGCGTCTCCTCGGTCGTCCGTGCGCATCATGAAGAATGCGACCATGACGGCCATGATGAAGTAACCTGAAAAGACCAGGATGAAGATTCCGGCTATTGACACGATCTTGTGATTGGATCTGCCGAGGAGGGATCTGCTAATGTGGCCTCCGTCTAGTTGCCAGGCGGGGATGAGGTTGATGAATGTGACGAGGGATCCGACCCATGCCGCGAAGCCTACGGGGTGGAGGATGAGGACCATGTCCTCGGGGACGGGTCTCAGGGCTGTGGAGAGCCATTCGAGGATCAGGGGGAATGGGATGGATTGGAACCGGATCTCGGGGAATAGGGCCATCCATCCGTTCACCTCTTCGAGGGGGACGACGAAGGAGAGTCGAATTCCCACGATGGTGACGAGGATGGTGACGATGAATCCCACGAGGGGGCCGCTCAGGCCCAGGTCGAACAGGGCGTCCCTGTTGGTGGGAGGCTCTTTCTGGGTGATGACTGCGCCGAATGTGCCCCCCATCCCGGGCGGGGCGGGGATGAAGTAGGGCATGGATGCGTCGACGCCTCTCAGGATTGTGACTGCTTTGTGGCCCAGTTCGTGGAGCCCGAATATGGCGATGATGGCGACGGTGAACATCAGGGCGTTCATGTAGACGGGGGTGTCGGGCATCATGATCTGCGTCAGGACCGGGTTGTTGCTCCTCAGGTATCCGTCGAGGAACACTGTGGCTATGGTGGCGATGAACAGGTAGATGTTTCTCCTGTGGCTCTGGGGGCCTGTCTGGCGGACTCTTTTGAGCTCTATCCTGTATTTGTCGACGTCCATGGTGAGAAAAGGGAGGTAGCCGTGGGGGCGGACCTCCCCGACGAGGGCCTCGAAGTGGATCTTCACGGATCCCTGGGGGTCCTGGGCGTCTATGGGGGTGACGATGTAGGTGGGGGCGTCGAGGTAGAAGTAGCTGTCGTGGACGTTGAAGTGGCGTTCTATGGCTTCCTCGATCTCCGGGTCGGAGATCCGGTATGCGGTCATTCCCCTTGCAGCATCTCCCATTTCTTGGTGATAGTCTACTCCTCTACGATGCGGGAGGCTAAAAACCTACTGAATCCCCTTTTTTCCAGCGCAGTCTTTAAATCTCTCTATTCGCGACGTTTAGGAAGTCTGAATTGGAGGGCGACGGCTTCAGGATCCGGGGCTTCAGGTCCGATGACCTAGACCGTGTGATGGACATAAACGTGGAGTGCCTCCCGGAGAATTACAGCAAGTTCTTTTACAGGGATCTCTATCGGCGTTTCCCGGAGACTTTTATCGTGGCTGAGGCTGACGGCGGGATTCAGGGGTATATCATGTGCCGTGTTGAGAGGGGGCTGTCCAAGTTCAAGGGCCTGAGGACCGCCCGTCTCTGTCATGTGGTCTCCATCGCCGTGAGGGAGCCTTACAGGCGTCGGGGGATGGCCACGGCTGTTCTGCGTGCGGCCATGAGAAATGGTCGCGAGTCCTATGACGCTTCGGAGTGTTATCTCGAGGTCAGGGTCTCAAATGAGCCCGCGCTGGACCTTTATGCCGTGCTTGGTTTCTCGAGGGTTAAGCGGAATTATGGGTATTACATGGATGGGGAGGATGCGTGGTCGATGGCCATTCCCATCGATGAGTCTGTTTGAATCCGTCTCGTGGTAAGTGTTATAGGAGACGGTCTCGGCTGACTAGTCGACGAGGGCGTTGATCGATAGTGTTACGGTCATCACGTGGGGCCTTTTGCTGTTTTCCCTAGTTATCTTCTATTTCTTCGGTAGGTTTACGGTGAAGTTGATCCGGCAGCATCAGGATATCTCTAGCCTGTTGTATGAGCTAGAGGAGCAGGAGAAAGAGAGTAAATAGCTCCGGTTGGGTGTTGCCGGTTTCTGTCTCTGGACCTGTTGTTCGCGATAGGTATTTAGCTCTCGGTGGGGGATGAGGTTGCGTAATATGGGTAAAACTGGTCTCATCCCGTGGACCGAGGTGAGCTCCTGGTCCTGCGTCGCGTGTGGTAACTGCTGTAATGGGTACAAGGTGCCCCTCAAGACTGAGGAGTATGCGAAGGTGGCGCAGGTCTATGGGACGGGGGTGCTGGAGTTTGGGGTGGGGCGGGTGTTTCTCCGGAATGGCAGAGAGAATCGGTGCGTCTTCCAGAGGCCCACGGTGGGTCGGTGGGTTTGCACCCTCCAGGGGATGAAGCCGATGGCGTGTAAATTGTTCCCGTTCAGGATTCATTCCAAGCCGGTGTATAAGCGGGGGGATACCAGTGCGTATCGGCATCGGGGGCGGACTTTTCACGTGTATATGGATCCCGAGTGCGAGGGGATTCAGATCGGGAACCCGACTACGAGGTTCCGGGATGGGATTCTGCCGGAGATCGTGCGGATAGGGATGGGGGAGCGGGTGAAGCAGAAGTACACGACGTCCAAGTATGTCTCGTGGACTCCTCCCTGACGTGGATGGGCCTAGGTCAGTTTTTTCGTGTCCTCTTCTCCCAGTTCTCCCTCTGGTCAGGGTGGTCCGCGAAGAAACGTTCTATGATCTCCTCGACTCGCCCCTGGGCTCCGGTTAGAGCTTCTCTCTGGTTGATGGTGGTGAGTCTCTTGTCCTGTTTCAGGGTTTTACCGTCAACCATGACCGTGGAGATGTCGTCGCTGGTGCCGTAGAGGACGATGCTGGTGAGGGGGTCCATTGTGGGGGTGAGGAGGGGGTTGAGCATGTCGACGAGGATGACGTCGGCCTTCTTCCCGGGCTCCAAGGATCCCACTTTGTCGGCGATGCCCAGGGTCTCGGCGCCTCCCCGGGTGGCGAGCTCCAGGAGGCGGCGGGGGCTGGGGCGGGCTGTGAGGCTGTTGGATGCGAGCATCCCCTCGGAGCCTCCGGCGAGGCGGGCCCGGGTCCTCTGGCCCCGGAGGTTCTGCCTGAGGAGCTGGAGCATGTCGTGGAAATAGTCGTCGGTGCCTAGGCCTACGGGGATGCCTGTGTCGAGCCATCGTAGGAGGGGATTGGTGACGGCTCGGCAGTGGAGGATGCCCATGCCGGCCCGGGTTATGAGTTTGAGGTCCTGTTCGGTGGCGTAGGTGCAGTGGGCGCCGGTGAGCCTGTTGTTGAGGACCCCGAGGTCTTGAAGGTGCTGGGGCGGGGTCTTGCCGTAGAGTCTCTGGACCTGGGTGACCTCTCTCCAGCTCTGGCTGAGGTGGGTGGTCATCCTTAGGCCGTGTTCCTCGGCGAGGTCCTTGCATTTGAGGTAGGTCTCGGGGAGGGCGAGGTCTGCGGCTTTGGGGGCGACGATGGTGGTGATCCGTCCCTCGGCTTCTCCCTCCCATTTCCGGTGGAGGTCGACCGCTCGTTTGTAGGCCGCCTCTCCCTTCTCGGGGAGGTAGTGGTAGGCTCCGTCCATGAGTCTGACGAGGTCGACCTCCTCGATGTCCGCGCCGAGGATGGCCCTGAATCCGGCTTGGGCGACGCTCTCGGCGAATCCGTGGGGGTAGGTGTAGATGACCATGGCGGTGGTGCATCCGGCGTGGATGAACTCGGCGCAGCTGGCGGGGCCCAGCCATTCCATGTCCTCGGGGCGGCGGTAGCCCTCGAGGGGGAGGTTGACCTTGTAGAAGTCGCCTATGAGCTCGTAGACCCCCCTGAAGTACTGTTGGAGGTGGCTGTGGGCGTTGACGAATCCGGGGAGGGCGACCATGTGGCGGGCGTCGATGACGTGCTCGGGGCTCCGGGGGGGCCTCACGTCTGGTCCGATCTCCGTGATCCTGTCGTCCTCGATGAGGATGCCGCCCTCCCTGTAGACTGTCCCGTCTTTGTCCATGGTGGCGATGTACGCGTTCTCGATGAGGGTCTCTCCCATGGTTGGCACCTGTTACGGGGTATGGTTGGTGGGATGTTGGATATAATAGGTGGGCGGGTCACCGGAGGGGATTTATCTGCCCTTGTTTTGTGGTTGTTGTGGTGTGGCGTTGGGTTCCGACGATGTCGTGGATATGAATCGGAGGGCCTGGGAACGGGTCGCTGACCAGTATGACTCCAGGGAACGGGTGATCGTGGGGGCTCTCTTCGGTGATTTCATGGCTTCTCTCCCGGCTGGGGGGCGGGTTCTCGACGTGGGCTCGGGGACTGGGCTGCCCTACGCTGGGGCGCTTGTGGAGGGGGGTTTCGACGTGGTGGGTGTGGATGTCTCCTCTCGGATGGTGGAGCTGGCCCGGGGGCACGTGCCGGGGGCGTGTTTCGTGGAGATGTCGATGACCGAGATGGCGTACGAGGAAGAGTTCGACGGGGTTCTGGCGGTCTACAGCATGCTGCTGCTGGATCCCCCGCTGTTCCGGGATGTGGCGGGGAGGGTGGTGGGGGCGTTGAGGGGGGACGGTGTGTTCTATCTCGTGTTGAATGAGCCGCGGGTGGAGGGGGCGGACGTG
>JADHWM010000068.1 GCA_016783485.1 Candidatus Bathyarchaeota archaeon | reverse complement strand
TTGGTGGGCCCGATGAGATTTGAACTCATGATCTTTCGATTATCAGTCGAACGCTTTAACCGTCCTAAGCCACGGGCCCAGTCGCACAACCATTGATACCAAACCCCTTTTAAAATATTATCCGATTCTGCGAGGCTCTCAGGCGTCCGACCGTCTGGACGTGTTCCCCCTGTTCAAGAATGTCTAGTAATTATCGTAGAAATCGGCGCTCAGATACTTCATCCCGTCGTCGGGAAGCACAGCCACTATTCGTTTCTCCTTACCGAGGCCCTCCGCCTTCTGCACCGCAATGTGGAGAATCGCTGTTACACTCATGCCCATCAGCAGGCCCTCGTTCTTCGCAGCTCTGATGGTAGCCTCTTTTACAGCGGGGTGGTCGGCGTCGTCGGGTCCCGTGAGCCTGTGATCCTGAGGAGGGGTGTGTCCCCTATCGGGTCTGTGACGCTGTTTGTGGTACCCATTCAATCACTATAACGGCGTTAACCCGTTTTTTAACGGCGTTAACTATATAAATCTAGCCTCCCATGGTCCAGGGGAATATGAAGCCCCCCTGCATGATGGTGGTACAGTACATCCTCCCCGCCCTCAGGGTCGAGATAACCAAGGAGCTCTCCGGGGAGTATGACCTCAAGAACGCCGAGATCGCGAGGAAGATGGATATCACCCCCGCCGCGGTCACCCAGTACATGAACCGGACCAGGGGCGGCGATGCCTCGGACCTCATCAAGGACTCCGACAAGGTAATGGGGATCGTCTCCGAGATCGCGAAGGACATCGTGAACGAGGAATCACCAGCGGACATGCTACTCATGAAGCTCTGCACGGCCTGCCTCGCCGTCAGGAGCGAGAAGCTGATGTGCAAGATCCACATGGACTCGATGCCC
Source organism: Candidatus Bathyarchaeota archaeon (assembly GCA_016783485.1). Lineage (GTDB taxonomy): Archaea > Thermoproteota > Bathyarchaeia > TCS64 > TCS64. The sequence continues at coordinate 10,020 of JADHWM010000068.1, read as the reverse complement.
AGCCTAAAGGAGCTGGAATCGTGCTCATGCTCCCTGGGCCTCGTGGGCTGGAGCAAGGAATCCGAAATAGAAGCAGAATAGGCTTCTTGCTCTGGGCATATTTTAAACCCCGCGATACACCTTCTACTGTATTCATGTTGATACCCCTCGACATCAATTTCCTCGGGACAGGCGGAGGTCGCTTCTCCATGATCACCCAGAAGCGAAGGACCGCGGGCATCCGCCTCGTCCACGGCGAGACCCATGTCCACGTCGACCCGGGGCCGGGCGCCCTCGTCTACTCTAACTGGGCCCGCCTCAGCCCCCAGAAGCTCGATGGAATCATCGTCACCCACTGCCACCCCGACCACTACACCGACGCCGAGGTCCTCATCGAGGCCATGAGCCGAGGCACGAGGACGAAGCGAGGGGTCCTCGCAGCCCCTAGGAGCGTCCTCACGGGGAACATCGATTGCGACAAGGGCGTCTCCAGCTACCACTCGAATCTACCGGCCAAGGTGGAGACCCTGAAGCCTGGCCATTCCTTCGGAATCGAGGGTCTCGTCTTAGAGGCTGTGGAGGCGAGGCACAGCGAGACCGACGGCATAGGCTTACGGGTCACGGTCCCGGAGGTCGGAGACGTAGGATACACCTCGGACACGGGGTTTTTCGAGGGCCTCGGGGAGCTCTACAGTGGCGTACGGGTCCTCATCGCTTGCGCTATGTGGCCCCGCTGGGAACACTTGAGATACCACCTGAACACCGACGAGGTGCGAAGGATAGTCGCGATGGTGAAGCCGGGTGCTGTACTCCTCACACATTTCGGGATGAAGATGGTGAACGCCGGGCCCGAAGCGGAGGCTGCCTACATCGAGGAGGAGACCGGTGTCCCCGTGGTGGCCGCCCGGGACGGGATGCGGGTGATCGTCGGAGATGGGATCGAGGTTAGGGGGCCCCGGAAGAGCGACGAGCCCCGTTTCATCGATGCATGAGTCTGTCCGCATCCCACAAAAAAGTTTTTATGGGCACTCTCATCACCTAATCTGTAGCCTGAGGAGATGCTTATGGGGTATCGCTTTGTTGCTCCCCCGGAGGGGAGCTGAAGGGTTCTTCCAGGGATACTCGAATAGTCCTCGGGCCGATGCGGACACCGTTATAAACCCCAGCAGTACCACTATCCCCATTCAAATCCAGGGTCATCGTCCGCAAGAAGAAAGGAGCGAACAAGATGAATAGGCTTCCAAAGAAGATAGATTTCCTCGAGAACGAGAAGAAGTGGCAAGGGCTCTGGGAGGAGCGCGGGATACACGCATACGACTGGGAGGACGACTCCCGACCCCGGTACAGCGTCGACACGCCTCCGCCCTACCCGAGCGGGGATTTCCATATGGGGAATGTCCTCAACTGGACCTACTTCGACATGAGGGCCAGGTTCAAGAGGATGCGGGGCTTCAACGTCCACTTTCCCCAGGGATGGGACTGCCACGGGCTCCCCACCGAAGTAGCCGTGGAGAAGGCCAAGGGGATCAGACGCTCCGATCTGCCCCCGGACCAGTTCAGGGCCCTCTGCGAGGAGTGGATCGAGCAGTACATCGGAGTTATGAAGGAGGCGGTGATCCGCCTCGGATGCAGCGTCGACTGGAGCCTCGAGTACCGCACCATGGAGCCCCAGTACATCGGGAAGGTCCAGAGAAGCTTCCTCATCCTCTACGACAAGGACATGATCTACAAGGGGGAGCACCCCATCAACTGGTGCCCCCGGTGCGAGACCGCGATCGCCGACGCCGAGGTGGAGCGCCAGAACAGGACCGGGAAGATCTACACCATCGCCTTCAGCGTCGAGGGGAAGGACCTCCTCATCGCCACCACCAGGCCCGAGTACATCCCCGCCTGCGTCGCCATAGGCGTGCATCCCGAAGACGACAGGTTCAACCCCCTCATCGGGAAGGAGGCGAAGCTCCCCGACTCCGAGAGGACTGTGCCCATCATCTCGAACGACGAGGTCGACCCCGAGTTCGGCACAGGGACGATGATGATCTGCACCTACGGGGACAAGGCCGACGTCGTAGCCGTGGCCCGGTACAAGCTCCCGGTGATCAAGCTCATCGACGGGAAGGGAATATTGACTGATGCGGCTGGAAAGTACTCGGGGATGGGAGTCGAGGAGGCGAGGAAGGACATCGTGGCCGACCTCGAGGAAGCCAGTCTCCTCCGCGGGGTCGAGAGCATCGAACAGGAGGTGGGGGCCTGCTGGAGATGCGACACCCCGATAGAGGTGGTGACAACGGACCAGTGGTTCATGAGGACCATGAGCCTCACCGACGACGTGGTCCGAACCGCAAAGGAGATCCAGTGGTTCCCCGACTGGATGCGCCACAGGCTAATAGACTGGGCCACCGGCCTCGACTGGGACTGGGTCCTGAGCAGGCAGAGGGTGTTCGCCACCCCCATACCCGCTTGGTACTGCAAGGGATGCGGGAAAATCCAGCTGGCGAAGCCCGAGAATCTACCCGTAGACCCTAGAGTCACTCCCATCCAGGACACCTGCGAGTGCGGGGGCACGGAATGGGTGGGGGAGACAGACGTTCTTGACACGTGGTTCGACTCAAGCCTCACCTGCGCCATCCACGCCGGGTGGCCTGACAGGGAGGACTGGAGGAACCTGTTCCCCGCCTCGGTGCACCCCAGCGGCCAGGACATCATCAGGACCTGGGCATACTACCTCATGGTGCGCCACCTCGCCCTCTTCGGGGAGACCGCCTACGACTCGGTGCTCATCAACGGGATGGTGCTGGGGAGCGACGGCCGCAAGATGAGCAAGAGCCTAGGCAACTTTGTCGCGTCCCCGGAGGTCTTCGACAAGTACGGCTCCGACCCCGCCAGGATGTGGGCATCCACAGGCGGGAGCACGGGCACCGACATCCCGTTCAGGTGGGCCGACGTCGAGTACGGCTGGAGATTCATCAGGAAGCTCTGGAACGCCTGCCGCTTCGCCAGCATGAGGCTTGAGGACTACGAGCCAGGCGAAAGACCTCAGCTGGAGCTCCTGGACAAGTGGATCCTGTCCAAGCTCGAGAAGGTGGTGAATCTGGCCACGGATGAGTTCGAGGAGTGCCGATTCATGAATGCCGCCGATGCCACCCGGAACTTCGTCTGGCACGTCTTCTGCGACCACTACCTCGAGGCGGTGAAGCACAGGCTCTACGGGGAGGGAGAGGAGAAGGCGGCTGCCCAGTGGGCCCTCAACTACGCTATGAGGCAGATGCTCCAGCTCCTCGCCCCGGTAATGCCTCACATAACCGAGGAGATCTACAGCATCATGTACGCAGAGGACGAGAAGGACAGCATCCATCTGAGCCAATGGCCCGAGCTCGATGCATCCCTCGTGGACGAGGAAGCGGAGGCGCACGGGGATCTGATCATCGCGACGATCAGGGATATCCGGCGGGAGAAAAACAAGCGGGGTATCCCCCTCAACGCGCCCCTGGAGCAGGTCTCAGTCTACACCCCAAACGCTGGGGAGGCTGAGAGCCTGGTCCTGGGGATCGAGGACATCTCGGCCACGATGAAGGCGGAGAGCGTCGAGATCTACGAGGGAGAGGGCGGGGATCAACCCATCGAAGGCTACGATGGCGTGAGGTTCTCTTTCTCCGTCCAAGAGCAGGACGAGTAGACACCCATCCCTTGATTGGGGGATCTTTTCCTAACCGAATTGGCGGTATTTCAGAATCACAGCGATTCCGCCGAAAGACTTGAGGAGCATCTCCCCCTCCTCGGTCTCGGAGGAGATCACCTCGATCTCGGCGTCCGTGTCCTCGGCCATCTTGACGAGGGCCTCGAAGAGGTCCTCTTTCTCGATGAACTCGTAGCTCCCGTTTCCACACCTGAGGCAGCTGAGGTCTCCGATCTTTTCCTCGTACTCTCCCATCTCGTCGAGGTCCACGATTTTGGTCTCGGTGTACCCGCATTCCCTGCACCTTAGCTTCAGGAACGCTCTTCTGATTCCCTCGCTCAGGAGGAGGGTCTTGACGTTGCTCACTTTGAGGGCCTGGAGGATCTCCTTCTCGCCGTATGTGGCAAGTCCCGTCTCCTGGCCCACGTTGTAGAGAAAGTCCTGGACCACCTTCCTCTCCTCGTAGAACCTGACGTTCTTGATGAACTCCCGGCTTCGCTCCACAACCTCCTTCACCCCCTCGTGACCGGTGTACCCGGTGTCAACTGTTGTGAGGATCTGGTCCTTGAGCTCGTAGTGGAGGTAGTTACCCTTGAGGAAGTCCTCCTTGGTAGGGCCGGGTCCCCCCACGATGATCCCCTTCAGGTTCGGGGCGTTGAGAAAAATCTCAGTCATGTGCTTCCCAACCCTGGTGAAGAACTCGTTGAGGTGCATCTCCCGGATCCTCTCGTACCGTCTGGCGCTCTGGCCCCCAGCCCGGGTTTTCCCCGCGACCCCGGAGCTGATGTCTTTGACGATGTCCGCCCTCTTCCCCTTGAGTATGGCGAAGGTGGCGGCCTTGGAGTCGATGACCAGAACCCCGAAGGCGTCCTCGGACCTCAGGAGCTCGAAGAGAGGTTTCAGCATGAACTCTTGCTCGCACCTGTAGTAGTAGATCCCGATGGACTCGGGGGGGATGAGGACGTAGGTCTCCATGTCCCCCACGCCCAGCTGGTTGCTCGCGATGTTGCCCGCGAATAGGACAAGTCCGGTTTCCGGTATCTTCCTGTAGAGCTTGAGCTGCTCCATCGCCTTGGTGAGGGCGTCCTGGACGTTCTTCTTGGTGGTCTTGGACTTGATGTTCCCCGCGGTGCCCCACTCGGTGCGGAGGTCGTTCATCACCTCGCTGATCTGCTTCCCCGGGGGGATGTAGACCGTGATGAGCTCGGTCCCCCTGCCCTGCTTCATCTCCAGCATCTCCAGCATCCGCTGGAACCGGAACCTCGTCAGAGAGCTGTTCTCTTCCTTGGACATTGGGGGTTCTCCGCGGATGGTCAAATTACCGGTCCTCACGTTATATACGTTACTGAGAATCGCGCTTCGATTGAATGCCCTAACCTATTTTAGAGGATGCGAAGCCGAGGAAGATAAGGTTTCAAACTGATATGGGATATTATGTTCTCTCCTTGGAACCGACGGGAGACTATTTTCTAGAAAATGCCAGCTTCAGAGAACTCCTGTAAACCGTTGCTGCCACCGCTGTTGCCAGGAATGCGGCGTAGAGCCCAATGTTCCCCACGTTGAGTTGGTTCCCAAAGTTGTACGCTTGGTCTATCCCGGGGCCCCGGACATCGACGTCGACAGGACTGAATGGCAGAATGCTGGTCAGAACCATAGTATATATCCCGGGCTCCACTTCCCTTGTCCGCTTGCCCCCGACGTAGACCTCGGCCCCCGTGACAGGGTGCCCATCGGAGGCGTAGTAGACGTCGAGGCTCACCGTGGTCTTCCCGGGGACGATGGTGTTCACGGTCTCGTCTACCAATATCTCGTCCCATAGGATTGAGACCTTGTTCGATGTGAAGCCCATGATGCCGTGCTCGTCATCGACTATGGATGACACCGTCAGAGTCCTAGAGCCCACCTCGTCGCTGATCAGTATACCGTCCAGGTTCACCTCGCCGGTGAAGGGAGCTCCGTCATACTCATAGGTGGCGATGACATCCAGGGGGGCCCTACTACCCACCTCGGTTCTCCCACCGGGGTAGACTAACTCCACCTCTAATCTGTCCCATACAACGTTGGCATAGTTGGACGAGAATGAGCGTATCCCGTTGAGGTTGTCGGTGACGTGGGCCACTTCCAGGAGGAGCTCCCCCACGGAATTCTTCGTGAGGATGGCCGGAGTAAGATCGACATCGAGAAACTCTGTGACGTCGAACCCGTCCGACTGATACGTCCCCTTCCATGTGACCTCCGCTTCCTGCCCCAGGTCGATCCGGTAGTCAACAGCCTGGAGCTCAACGTAGATGGTGTCCCATTTCACCTCCACCACATTGGTGTCGAAGGAGGTGAGGCCATAATAGGGGTCTTCGACTCCTTGGACGAAATAGTCCTTGGCCCCCACCTTGTGGCTGGTAACGGAGTCCCTGTTGAGCGTGATCTCCCCGTAGAAAGGCTCCGAGTTGTACCAGTAGTGGGCGGACCACGAGATGTCCGCCTCCTCCCCCACGTCGATCCTCTCCTTCCTCGCCTCCAAGGTGACCACGACTTCGTCGAAGACTACCTGCTCCGTGTTCGAGACGAAGGTGCTCACGTCGTACTTTGTGTCGAAGATGGATTCGATGGCGTAGGTATAGACCCCTGGCTCCTCCTGTTCAAGGGAGTAGTTGAACTCGATCCACCCCTGGAAGACGGCCCCGTCGAGCTCGTGGAATGCGGTCCACTCGAATTCGGCCTCGCTCCCTGTACCTATTCGATCCTCTTCGACCCAGAATGTTACGTTCACCCTGTCTGATATGATCTCTACAGTATCGGTTTCGAACTGGGTGATGCCGTACTGGTGGTCGTTGATATCCTCGACGAAATAAGTGCGGGGTCCAAGCTCGGTGGAAGTGAAATTAGGGTAATTAAAGATTAGCTCCCCCTGGAAAGGGGCTTCGTCGGAAGCGTAGTAGGCGTCGATCCTGAGGGGGGCCACGGTATCGACTCCTATGCGGTCCTCGGGGGTAATGAGCTCTATGATCACCTTGTCGAAGACTGTGGACGAGTCGGGGACCAGCTGCTGGAAGGCCGTCTGTGTGCTCCCGGAGACGATACTGTCGATGGTGAGGTTCATCCTCCCGATGTCCCACGACGAGACCTGAACGATGCACCACCCCTGAGCGTTCGTGTACCATTGACCGGGGACCTCGTTGAAGTAGACTTTCAACCCGGGAGCCGGGGTTCTCGTGTCGGTGTTCGAGACATGATACCCGAGGTACGTCGTCCCGAATCTGACGTCCGTCCGCTCCTTGGCGGCGTAGATCATGTCTACCGTGAGCGGGGGATCGGCCCTCGCGGGCCGGACGAGGTTCATCCCCAGAAGCCCAGTGCCATTCAGGAGAGTCAGCAACAAGACTAGGCGTGGGATGAGGCGTCTCCTATCCATTGTCAGGACGGAAGCGGGTCTCGATAAATAATTTATTAATTTATAATTCTGGTCTCTGATGAGTTAGACTGATTCTTCTCTCTCGTCCATCGTAGGGGGATGAGCCTCGTGATCTAGTATATATTGTGCTGATGTTTATCGCATTCTAAACGTGGAGGGAGTCTCTGTGGAATATTCTGAGGAACTGATTAGGGATCTGCCCAAGAGCGATATCCATGTCCACCTCGGCGGCTCTATGAGGGCGGAGTCCCTCATCGAGATGGCTCAGGAGAGGGGCGTGGTGCTTCCCGCCGAGACTCCGGAGGGGCTCCGGAGGGAGGTCTTCAAGGATAGATATAGCAACCTCGAAGAGTACCTGCACGGCTTCTCCTATACGAGCGCCGTCCTCCGGGACCCTGATTCCTTGGAGAGGGCGGCGTACGAGCTTTGCCTCGACTGCCAGGAGGAGGGCGTGCGCTACCTCGAGGTGAGGCTCTCCCCCCAGCTCCATACTGGGGATGATGGCACGATCCCGGGTGTCCTCTCCGCCGTTGCTAAGGGGATAGAAAGAGCGGAGAAGGGTTTCAACGGTCGCTCTAGCGTGTCGAGCGGTGGAGAGCCGGCTTTCAAGGCGGGGATCATCGTCGCTGCGCTGCGCCATTTCACCCCGGGCTTCTCCCGGATATACAGGGACATGCTCAAGATCTTTGAGGATCTCCCCCAGGATCAGGTCTTCGGATTGGCGAGCGAGGCTTTGGTTCATGCGAGTGTGCGGGCTCGGGATGAGCTGGGGGTGCCTGTCGTTGGTGTGGACTTGGCGGGGAGGGAGCATGGGTATCCCGCTGAGGATCACGCGAAGGCCTATCAGTTGGCCCATGAGGCGTTCCTCGGGAAGACCGTTCATGCGGGGGAGGATTATGGGCCCGAGTCGATCTTTCAGGCCATCACCGATTGTCACGCTGACCGGATTGGCCACGGGACTTGGCTGTTCGATACGAATCAGATCCAGGACCCCGGGATCGTTGACCGGCAGGCGTACGTGGACAGGCTGGTGCAGTATATCGCTGACAGGCGTATCACCGTGGAGGTCTGCCTCACATCGAATCTCCAGACGATCCCTGCGATGAAGTCGCTGAGGGATCACCCTTTCGGGAAGATGCGGCGGTCCAGGCTCTCGGTCACCCTCTGCACCGATAACCGCCTCGTCTCCAGGACGACCGTGAGTCGGGAGATCGGTTTGGCGGTGAAGGCGTTCGGGCTAGAGCCCAGGGAGCTGGGGGACATCCTGGTCTACGGGTTCAAGCGCTCCTTCTATCCGGGGCCCTATCTGGAGAAGAGGGAGTATGTGAGGCGGGTGATCGATTATCGTGACGAGGTGTTCCGGCGCCACGGCGTCGAGTTCTGAGCTGTGGCACTCGTATAGTATCCTTTCCAAAGGATTAAGTGGGTTCGAGTCTACTGACGGATCGACTTGAACCCAGGAGGACCCTCGTCGCCCCCCGATCTAGAGCTCGAAGTGTTCCGCGGCCTCTCTCTAAACATCAACCACGGGGGGAGGAGGATTGGGTTCATCGACGCCTGGGAGGACGAGGACGTCGAGAAGGGTGTCTGGGTCGAGTATGTCTATGTTCTCAAGGGGTTCCGGGATTCGGGTTTCGGCTCCGAGGCGATGAGGCGGGCTATCGCCCGCTGGGGGGGCCTGGGGTTTGAGACGGTCTCCCTGGATGACATTCACTGGGAGAAGCCTGAGGACTTTTGGGGGGACCTCGGGTTCAGCGGCGGGGAGAAGAGGAAGCGCCTCGTGATTCGGGAGGCTCCCTGGCTCTAGCGGACCTCGGTGCCGTTGTGGCCCCCTTCGATGGCTCTTGCGATCTCCTGGGGGTCTGTGCCGTCGACGAATATCAGGGGGAGTTTGAGTTTCTTGGCTCGTCTCACGGCTTTCAGGTCGAATAGTCCGTATTCTCCTGGTGCTTGTTCAGCGTTCTCGAGTATGATCTTCTCGAGCCAGTAGTGGGTGATGTGGTCGAGTTTGACTGCGTCGGGGTTGAGCTTGGGGTTTCTGTCGTAGACTCCGTCGACGTCTGTGGCGTTGATGACCAGTTCGGCGCCTGCGGCTTCGGCGAAGAGGACCGCTCTGTAGTCTGTGCTGGATTCGGGTAGGTGTCCTCCGCCGACGAGGATTTGGTTGTTTATGTGTTGTTTGATCTCGCTGCCTCTGCGGTGGATGTGGGGGTGGGCGTGGGGGCCCAGGGCAGCGATGAGGAGGAGGGCGTTGAGGTGGGTGGCGTGGATGCCGAGGCGGTCCTGGGTGTGGGGGTCTGCGCCCAGTTGTTTGGCGAGGTTGATCCAGTGTCGGGCGGGTCTGCCGCCTCCGGTGACTACGATGAGTTGGTGGCCTCGTTCCTTCAGCTCGATGAGGGTGTTGGCGTACTTGGTGAAGGCGTCTGGGGTGTGGGTGAGGAGGCTTCCGCCGAGGCTGATGGAGGCTCTCATGATTCGGGTGTTGGTTTTGTTTGTATTTATGTGGTTGGGTGTACGGGGAACGGTTTTAAGGTTCTTGTGTTGTTTGGTTGGTTGGGCGGGGGTTCCCGAGTGGTCAAAGGGGCGGGACTCAAGATCCTGTAGCTCAGGCTTCCGAGGGTTCGAATCCCTCCCCCCGCACTTTTTTGCTGGTGAATCCGTGTGGGTTCTCCACTCCCCGCGCCATTGTTGGGGGTCTTTTTGGTTGGGTGTTGGGCGTGGTGGGGATGCTGCGTCTGATGGGTGTGGGGTGTCATGGATATCCTTTTTCGTTTATATAGTTGTGCGCGATTTTGGTATGAATGGGATCCTTTCCGGGCGTTTTTGGGGTTCCTTTCGGTGTTTTGCGGTGTTTCCTTACGTGGGGCGTATGACCCCCCCTCCCCCCTCATGCGGGTTCTTTGTTGCGTGGATGCGTGAAGGGGTGTCTGGGTTCGGGGTGGATTGTGGCAGGTTCTTT
>JADHWM010000067.1 GCA_016783485.1 Candidatus Bathyarchaeota archaeon | reverse complement strand
TCGAGCACGGAGACGCCCTGCTCCTCAACCCCGGCTCAATCGGGCAGCCCAGGGACGGCGACCCACGGGCCAGCTACGCCATAGTGGAAATAGCCGAGGGAAAAATAAATCCGCACATCCATCGAGTGAAATACGACATCGAGAGAACCCAGGAAAAGATGAAGAGACTGGGCCTACCGGAACCCCTCGCAACGAGGCTCGGGCTCGGCCGTTGAGGGTAGATCCCTCACCCCCTCGGCTTGGCAACTGATAGGAATTTAAATAAGCCTTCCACCTCACATATCTGGAAGCGGGGAAAAATGGCAAAAACCACCGACCAGGGCAGATTCGGCGCACTGACCGGGACACTGGGCTCCCTCACGCCCCGGATCACCAGGAAAACCGCCCTAGAGCTGGCCGTCCTGGGCATGGTGGTGGTCCTCGCAGTCCTCTTCAGGGCCTTGCGCGTCCGGTGGGGCGCCTACATGGACGCCTTCGACCCCCTCTTCCAGCTCAGGGTCACCGAGTACGTAGTCGAGAACGGCTACGCCTCATGGTTCACGTGGCACGACACCATGAGCTGGTACCCCTGGGGGAGGAACATCGCGACGTCGTCTTATCCCGGGGTCCCATTCACCGGGGCCTTCGTCTACTTCCTCGCCAGGGCCATCGGCCTCGACGTCACGGTCTACCAGGTCTGCCTCTACTTCCCGGTGCTCATGGGCGCGCTCACCTGCATCGTCGCCTACTTCCTTGGGAGAGATCTGGGTGGGAGCTCCACGGGCCTCGTCGCCGCGTTCTTCATGGCCATCAGCGAGGCCTTCATCGGGCGTACCTCTCTCGGCTTCTACGACACCGAGAACCTAGGCATCTTCGGGATGACGGCCATCGCCTTATTCTTCCTCCGCTCCCTCGACTCGGATCGTTCGTTCAATGAAAGGCTCATATACGGAATAATCTCGGGGCTTACCCTGGGCTACACCTTCGCCTCCTGGGGCGCCACGAGATATGTCGTGGGTCTCCTAGTTTTGTTTATTCTCGCAGTTCTCATCACGGGCAGATTCGAGAGACGTCACCTCGTCTCTTATGCCCTGACTCTGGGATTTGGATTAGCCATCGCCCTCTTCGTACCAAAACTGGGAACAAACTACATCACGAGCACCGAGAATATAGCGGCTATCCTTCTAGGCGTTCTACTGACGGTTTACGAGTTCGTCCGCCATAAACTGGAAGAGCGGCAGACCGTGCTGTTGATCGGCGGCCTAGTGCTGGCTCTCATTCTAGGCGTCTTCGTGCTCGAAGCACTGGGGGTGGCTAGCCCTATCTCGGGTAAATTCCTGAGAGTCATCAACCCCACGCAATCCTCCGATAATCCTCTGTCCCAGTCGGTGGCTGAACACAAGAGATCGGTGTGGACCAGCTTCTTCGGAACCTTCGGACTCGTCTTCCCCTTGGCTGTCCTAGGGGCGTATTTCTCCGTAAACAACCTCGACGACAGACGCCTATTCGGTGCGATTTTTTTCATCACGGCTGTCTATTTCACGGGGTCCATGACTCGGCTTTCATTGATCCTATCCATCCCCGTGAGCCTGATGGCCGCATTCGGCCTCACGGAGCTCCTCACGCCCTTCGTAGCCCTCACGAAGAGGAAAAAGGACACCGGCAGGCGGCGAAGGAAGATTGTCTGGCGGGGGATCAGCAAGGAGCTCTCTTTCGTCTTCGTCCTATTCATTCTCGTTGCTATCATGCCCACAATCTGGAGCACCGCCAAGAACTCCAACAGACCCACCTCCATGGCGTCATCCAGCGTGCCCGCCCTCTTCGGGGATAGGTACCCCCAGGACTGGCTCCAGGCCCTCAACTGGATGAAGGACAACCTCGCAGACGACGCCGTCGTGGTTTCCTGGTGGGACTATGGCTACTGGATCGAGGCCATCGGGGAGCAGACCACCCTCGCCGACGGCGCCACGACCAATCGCTCGCAGATCGGGTACATCGGCCGGATAATGATGCTCAACCAGACCGAGTCGCTGCCCCTGCTCGAAGCCTACGATGCCACCCATATTGTGGTTTTCAACACCTTCAACCCTAACGACCGGGAGAACCAGTGGCCGTTCGGGGACAACGTCAAGTGGTCTTGGATGGTCCAGATCGGCGGGCTTGAGCTAGGCGATTACGTCGACATGACGAACGGGGAGCTCACCGCGAGGTTCGAGGAGTCGACCCTCAACAGGCTCATGAACCTGACGCCGGACCCCGGCTTCGAGCTGGCCTTCGCCTCGGAATTCACATACGTCCTGGTCTACGAGATAAACTACGACGCCTAGACGTAGAAGGGATGGGGCTCCTCATCGTGCTTGATGAGGCTGAGTCCTTTCTGGATGCCCTTCTCGGTGACCTCGATGTCGTGGAGGATGTAGGTCTCGGCGATCTCGTTGAGGGCTCCGTGGATCTCCTTGAGCTCGTCTTGGTTGAACATGCTCATGACGTCGGGGTTGTTGACGTACTGGAGCCATCCCAATGTGCTGTGGTTGATGGCTAGGAGGGCGATGTGCATCGACCTCACCAGCTCCAGCCTGTCCGGGTTCTCGACTTTCGATGACTCCCTGAGCTGGCCTAGGAGGCTGTTGCACTCCTTTATCCATTCCTCACCCATGATCAAGCTCTCCTCCACGGACTCGACTCCAACAGAGTTCCTGCGTTATTAGGCTTTGTGCTGATCAGCTCTGGGGGTGAGTGACGCCGGGCAACCCCTGAAAACGTGGAATGTGTCTGAAAAACCGGTGCGACCCGGACGTTTTAAGGTCTTCCTTGGCTGGTGGTAGATTTTATAGGTTAACGTCGTATGGGATTCGTGGTGGTTCCATGGCCCGGGGCAAGTTGGATGATCGGGATGTGAGGATCCTCCGGGTTCTTGAGAAGGACGCCCGGAACAGCTTTGCAGAGATCGCGAGGGACATCGGGGTCTCCATCGACACTGTCACGAAGCGGTACAGGAAGATGCTGGGAATGGGGGTCCTGAAGCGGACGTCTATCCTCCTGGACCCGAGGGCGTTGGGGGTCGAGACCATCGCGAGCCTCGAGCTGGAGATCGACTACAGCAGGGTCGATGAGCTGGTCGAGAGGATTCGCGGTCTCCCGAGGATCGTCTTCTGCACGCCGTCCCTGGGCAGGAAGGACATCTTCGCGATCGTCTTCCTCGAGTCGGTGGAGGAGCTGAGCCGCATCAACTTCCAGCTGAAGGGGCTCGAGGGGGTCAGAGAGGTGAAATCGAGCATCTGGATCGAGGACCACATGCTCTGCCCAGAGAACTTCGACCTCTCCAAGGTGGTGGCGTGATGGCGGACCTCGACGATATCGACAGGTTCATCCTCGAAAGGATGACGGAGGACGCCCGGGCCTCCTTCCGGGGGATCGCGAGGGACCTAGGGGTCTCCCCCGACACGGTGATCGGGAGGTATCGGAGGATGGAGGAGCGGGGGGTGATCCTGGGCTCCACGACGGTTTTCGACCCCGTCCAGTTGGGGTATCAGGGGATGGCGGCGTTCCATATCGACATGGACCCTTCCTCCCCGGATGGGGACTCTAGGGGGGTGCTGGAGACGTTGATCAAGCTCCCGAACATCATCGTCGCGACGAGGACTGTGGGGGACCACGACCTGCTGGCCCTGGGGGTGGTCTTCGGGGTGGGGCATCTCGTGGAGCTCTCGGGGGAGATCGGGGGGATCCCGGGGGTGAGGGATCTCCAGGTCTCCATCTGGGAGACGGGGAGGGAGATCTCCCCCAAGTTCTTCATCATCTGAGCTTGGGCTCAACCCTTATCAGTGGGGGGCTCAAATACCCAGCAGACTGGCATGGCATCGAAGATCAAGGCGTCCCATATTCTAGTGGAGAAGCAGTCCCAGGCCCTCAAGGTCATGGAGGAGCTCGAGGCGGGCAAGGATTTCAAGGGGCTCGCGAGGAAGCACTCCACCTGCCCCTCGGGTAAGCGGGGTGGAGACCTGGGGAACTTCGGGAGGGGTCAGATGGTGAAGGAGTTCGAGACGGCGGCCTTCGCTCTAAAGGTGGGCGAGGTTTCGGCGCCCGTGAAGACCCAGTTTGGCTACCACATCATCAAGAGGACCGGTTGAGGCCGATTATCCGGCTCCCTCAGCTTATACCTGCGGTTCCCGGTCGAAGGACGGCGTTCAGAGCGGTTCCGAGGAGCCCCATCCTGTCATTGATGATTTCTCGGTACACCTCGCATTCGACCCAGCATCCCGGGCAGACACCCCTGGATATCATGGCGCGGGCTTCCCCGGCTGCCTTTGAACTCCATATTTTCGAGAGGCTTTCATCCTTCACGTTGCCGAGGGCATCCTCGATGAACAGGCAGGGGTAGACGTTCCCGTAGGGGTCGAGGAAAAAGGATGCGGATGCGGCTCTACAGGGGAGCCGTCTCCCACCGGGTTCTCTGATGTAGTCCAGGGCGCCCTGCATGTACCGTAGGTTGGTGAGGGCGCGCCTCAAGCCCTTTTTCTCGATGAGGGCTTTCCCCATCGATTGAAGGGTGGGGAGGAGGCGCTCCGCGCAATCCGATGGCGTCGGGGATGCTCCTCTGTTCCTGTAGTAGAGGTCGCTGAAGTTCACCGGCCTGAAGCTGAAGTCGACCCCATGTGTTCTGGCTAGGGACCAGACCTCTGGGAGTCCTCCGTGGTTCTCGTTCGTGACGGTCATCCCCACCGAGACGCGCAGTCCTGCGTGTTCCTCTCTCAGGGAGCGCAGTCTCCTGAGGGTCTCGACTGCCCTGTCGAAGCTGCCTTCGATGCCCCGGATGGCGTCGTGGGTGTCCCTGATTCCGTCCATTGAGACGCTCACCCCGAGGTGTCGGCCGTCGGCGTCCTGGAGCATCTCCCGTGTCGCTGATTCTATCCTTCGGGGTGTCAAGCCGTTGGTGGGTATCCAGATGTTGGTTCGGGGTAGGTGCCCCCGGATGGCGTGGATCAGTTCGGGGAGGTCTTCTCGTAGATAGGGTTCTCCTCCCGTGACCTGGATCGATGTGACATCCCTGAGGAAGCCCCTGTTCTCGCTGAGGAGGACTTCGATCTCGTCGAGGACCATCTCTCCTTTGCCCGGGTCAGATGTTCTCCAGATTCCACAGGTCTGGCATCTGCCGTTGCACCTGTATGTGACGGCGAAGTTGGAGATGGAGGTGGGACGCGGGGGCTGCATACCTGATATCATCCTTCAATATTATCTGCATCTTTATCCTTTTGGGTGGGCACAACCTTTATACTGATTAGCTCCGAAATAGCTTCGAAAATCCAGAGGTTGCATGCTTTGTCATACAAGATCGGTAGAGTCGGGGACCTCAAGGTGGGCTCCTACGCCATCGTGGACGATGAGCCGAGCAGGATCATGTCCATCCAGAAGAGCAAGCCGGGGAAGCACGGGAGCGCAAAGTTCAGGTGCTCCGCAGTGAGCATCTTCGACGGGAGCAAGAGGAGCTTCGTGAGCCCCGTGGACACAAGCATCAACATCCCCATCGTCGAGAAGAACGCCGCTCAAGTCGTCTCCATGAACCCCAACGGCCTCCAACTCATGGACCTGGAGACCTACGAGGTCTTCGACGTCGCCACGCCCGATGATCAGGAGATCGTCGCTAAACTCGAGGCGGGCAAGGAAGTCGAGTACTGGAAGATCATGGGCCGTTACAAGATCCAGCGGGTCAAGGGCTAGGGCGAAGGTTTTAGGATGAAGCGCATCGATCAGATGCGTCTAAGGGCCGGCATGACCGTCGGCGAGCTAGCCGAGGAGATGCGCCGGGCCGGGGTGATCGGCGCGGGCAGGGTCGGCAGGGCCGTCGAGATAGTAGCGGAGATGTTCTCGGACCCGGACTACACGACGTTCATCACCCTCTCGGGACCCCTGGTGCCCAGCGGGATGCGCCTCATATTCAGGGACCTCATCAGGGACGGCTACGTCGACGCCGTGGTCTCCAACGGGGCCAACCTGGTCCACGACATCGTGGAGGCGATGGGGCGGGCCCACATGGTGGGCGACGTGGACGTCGACGATCGCGTGCTCCTGGAGAAGGGCATCAACAGGGCTTACGACATTTTCATCGAGAGCGACACATGGATCGCGCTGGAGGAGTACATCGGGGGGGTCCTCGACGACATCCCCGAGGAGGGGAGGGTCGGGGTGCCCATCCACGGGCTGATCCGGGAGATCGGCCTCAGGATCGAGGACGAGGGCTCGATTCTCGGGACGGCGGCCCGGAAGGGTGTGCCCATCTTCAGCCCGGGCTTCCTCGACTCGATGCTCGGGATCCCCCTCTGGATGTACTCGAAGAGGAGCAGGCTCGTCATCGACCCCATCAAGGACTTTGACCTCCTCGGGGAGATGGTCTACGAGGCGAAAAAGTCGGGGGCCATCATCCTGGGCGGGGGGACCCCGAAGCACCACGCCCAGTACATGAACACTCTCAGGGAGGGTCTCGACGCTGCGGTGCAGATCAGCTCGGCTCGTGTGGAGGATGGGAGCCTGAGCGGTGCGCCGCTGAAGGAGTCGGTGAGCTGGGGGAAGCTCAAGGGGGACAAGGCTTCCACGATCTTCGGGGACGTCACCATCGTATTCCCGCTGATCGTGGCGGCCGCCCTCGAGAGGATAAAGGGGTAGAACCCAGTCATCGAACCTTTTCTCAGAGGCCCAGCTCTTCCAGTAGGGCGTCGAGCTCCTCAGGTGTCAGACCATACCTCTCGGCGATGCCGTCCAGCTCCTCCGGATCCTGTTCAGAGACCTCGCTCTCCTCTGTGAGGGGGTTCACGGGCTCTCCCCCGAGGTCGAGGCGCATAATGTCCCACCGGGTGTAGTGGCCCAGGGCGTCGAAGTATGCCTTGGTGTGGCGGCGGTCGTCGGCGTCGAGCTCGGCGTAGATGATCTCCTCCCGGTCGAAGACGGGTTCCCTGAGGTAGACCCCGGCGGGGTTGACGATGCAGCTTCCCCCTGCGGCGATGTTGAAGTCCCTGCAGTAGTCGGGCATCTCGTCGTCGGGGATGTACTGGCTGACGCTGATGACGAAGGTCTGGGTCTCGAATGCGTACTCCCTGATGGCGTGCTCGATGTCGCAGAGATGGGTGGAGTCCCCGGCCTGGTAGCGCCTCTTGGCGCCGGGGTGGCGCTCCATCACCCACCAGCCCGGCCAGACTGCGCAGTGGATCTCCTCCCCGAGGATCGCCATCGCGGCCTTCTGGAGGGTCATGTGGTTCTCGTAGCAGACCATCCCGCCGATGACCCCGATCCCGGTGTCGAAGACGGCGACGTCGCTCGCGTCCCCCATCCCCCAGATCATACGCTCTGCGTGGGTGGGCATCAGCTTCCTGTGGCGCCCCAGGACCTCCCCGTCGTCGTCGATGAAGAGGATGGTGTTGTAGAGGGTCTCGCTGCCGAGGCGGTCGTCCATCTCGCTGCAGCCCAGGGCCGTGATGATCCCGGCGTCCCGGGAGGCGTCGCAGATGACGTCGGTGTCATCGCTGGGGATCTCGATGCTGTTCTTCTGGTACTCGACCATGAGGTCCGACCAGCGGCTTATGGGCTGGAGCCCCCTCCAGTAGGGGTAGCCGGGGACGAAGGTCTCCGAGAAGACCACGAGGCGGGCGTCGTTCTTCCCTGCCTCCTCGATGGTCTTGCAGGCCTTGTCGATGGTGGCCTCCTTGTCCATGAAGACCGGTGCGACCTGGGCGGCCGCCACCTTCACCTTGTCCAACATTGAGAATCTCTTGAGAATACGCCGGATGGGTATAAAGAAATGGTGGAGGGGGTCAGCGGCCCTTCAGGTACTCGGCTATCATGAGGCCGCTCCCCAGCTGGATCCTCACCAGCTTTTGTATCGGGATCACCTCGATCTCAGCCTCCCTCGCGACCACGTCGTTCTTCTCCAATAGTCTCGCGTGGATCTCTTCCCTGATTCCGTGGATCTTGGGGGTCTTTCCTCCGGCCATGGACTGGTCTGCCACCCTCAGCGCCATCCCCATCCTGAGCATGGAGTAGAACTTGGTGCTCACCCTCGAGTCGAATTCCTGGGCTACCGTGGCCTTTCCCTCGTAGTCGGGGGTGGTCTCCGCGTGCCTCCTCCGTGGAGCGTTTCTTTTCTCGAAATTCTCGAGGTAGTCGGAGACGGTGGCGTAAAGCCTCGATGACCTGTCCGCTTCCTCCGCGATCTCCTGGAACCTTGGTTGTAGGTACTCATAGTCCTCCTCGCTGCGCCGGATGCCGTCGAGAACCGCCTCTCTCCGCATCGCCTCCGATGGGGTGTTGTCGGTGACCCTCTCGTCGTAGTAGTAGGGCATCTCGCAGACGAGGGTGAAGCCGTCGCAGACGCTGCGGAGGTATCCGTGGCTGCTGGTGCCGTTCTGGATGATGGTGGCGGGGTCGACGTCCGAGTTCCTCTCGTTGAAGTCGTAGCTCTCCTCGACGCCGAACATCTCGAAGATGGCGTCGTCGAGCTTCTCGATGTAGGGGGTCTCCGGCTCCCCCATGTGGAGGGGTAGGCCCTGCTCCCGGACGATGGCGTGGAACCTCGGGTACAGCTCGGGGGTGGGCTCGCCGATGTACCAGTAGACGCCGCAGAACCCTGCGTTGTGGAGGTTGTAGAGGAACTCGGGCCTGTGATCGTCGATGATCTTCATCAAGGCCCTGGTCTCGGGGAGGGGGCTGTGGAAGTGGAGGGTCTTGTAGTCGATGGGGAAGGTCCACTCCACTTGGTTCTTCCCGGGGGGCCTGTAATAGTTGAGGGCGTAGGTGAGGGGGGTGAACTCCTCCTTGAACCAGCCCTCGTTGAGCCTGGCCCCGTCGGGGTCGACGCACTTTATGATGTGCCACGTGTAGCCGAGCGTCTCGCGGAGGTCATCGTCCTCGGCGAGCCTCCCCGCGAGGTATTCGAGGGTCATGGAGCCGATGGGCTCGTTGGGGTGGGGGAACCCGAAGAGCAGGGCGTTCCTCGGGCCGTCCCCTATCCTGAGGCAGTGGATCTCCTCTCCCTCGGTGGAAACTCCCGCCTTGAACATCTCCACGTGCCCGTGTTCATCGGCGAGGGCCTCCGAGCCGGCGTTCAGCTCGTCGACTGTGAGGAACTCCCCGTAATCGGGTACCGATTCGACTATCTCGTTGAACTTGTCCAGATCCATCTCCTTTTATCACACATTTGAAGGATTTAAGATCCCGAGTTACCCGTGAGCGTCTTGTGGAACCGATTTCTTTGCTCTATAACCCTAAGAACTCGACGGCATTGGCTCCCAGAATCAGTTCCTTTTGCTCGTCGGTGAGCAATGGGAGCTCCCTGACCCTCTCCACGGTGTGGAGGATGCTGTACCATGGGAAGTCGGAGCCCATCATCACCTTCTCCGGACCCACCCTGAGTATGAGCTTGGCGAGGTCAAGATCCGTGGGGGCTCTGGGTGCCCCGGTCCACTCGATGATCTCGCAGATGTCGTAGAGGGCGCCCGGGTGGGCCTCGGCGAACTCCGGGAGCCGTCTCCACGATCCTCCTCCCATGTGGGCCATCACGATCCTCAGCCCGGGGAAAGCCTTCATCACCGGGGTGAACGCCTCGGGGGTCGCGTACTGGTCTCCGCTTTTTGCGGGTCCCACGTGGGCAATAATCGGGAGGTCCAGCTCGACGCAGGCCCTCCAGACCCCCGACATCCTCGGGTCGTGCATATAGAATCCCTGGCTCACCGGGTGGACCTTGACTCCTTTCGCCCCCCTGTCCTGGGCCATCTCCCTGACGTGAGCCTCCATCTCTTCAGGGCTGAGGATTCCGGGATCCACGCCGACGAAGGGGATCAGCTCAGGGTGGCTCCTCGCGAGGTCGCAGACCCACTCGTTGGAAGCCTTCAACCTGCTGTCCAAGTTCGCGGCGATCTCTTTGACAGCTTTCTCTCTTTGTTCATCGGTGAGGTCTCTGGGTAGTTCCAGCTTTCCTTCTTCCATCAGGCTCGAGCGGGAGCAGAGGTTGACCACCACCGCTTTCTCGGCCCCCGCCTCCTCGATGGCCGTCAGCGCCTCCTCGGACGAGCCCCCGTAGCGGCTGAGGGTCACGTCCTTCTCGCCGTACTCCCAGATCTCGTACTCCTCTTTTCCCAGGTGACCCTGCTCACTCGTCCTGTAGATGTGGATATGGATGTCGATGACTGGGGAATCCAAATCTGCTCACGAAGGCATTGGAGTTCGCAGCCCATAAGACTTCCAGTGGGAGAGAAAAAGGGGGGATGGGCTTAGAGGGCGTCTGCAAAGAACTTTTTCAGCCGCTCCTCGATGGGCTTACCCATCGCGTAGACGTTGTGCTCCACATCGGGGAAGATGTTGAGCTCCACGACGCCTCCAGCAGCCTCGAGGGCCGCCGCGAGGGGCCTGGCGTTGGTCTCCGTCGGGATGTTAGCGTCCTTGAACCCGTGGTAGATCCCTGTCCTTGGGAGGGGCGTCCCGGGCTTCAGCTTCTGGAGCCTAGGCATAGGGTCGTAGGGCCCGATCTTCGCGATGGCCTCGTCGTCCGGGGTGTCCTCGGGGAGACCGTAGGCCCTGATGCACGGGGCCTTGAACTTCTGCTCTCGAATCACGGCGGTGAGGTTCGCGACGGCCTGCATCACAGCGGCGGCCTTCACCTTCCCGGCGAGGGGCTCCAGCACGGAGTTCCAGATCAGGGCTCCCCCCAGGCCTCCGCCCATGAGCCCCGTCCGGGTCGCGTCGATGCCGGGGCACTCATCGAGGGCCTCGTATAGGGCGGCGTTCGCGGCGACGGAGTCGGGGTTCCCCCAGTGGTCCCCGCAGGCGTGGGAGCCCGCGATGGCGCAGCGCCCTCCTGCCATGACTGCTCTCAGGTACGCCGTCTTGGACTCGGTGTCCAGCCAGTCTGACTCTCCGTCTCGTACGTAGCCCCGGGCCCCGTGATGGTGGATAACCACGGGCGCCGGCTCGCCGTTCTTGTAGCTCGCAGGGGTCCAGAGGTAGCACCACTCGCCCCCGGCCTTGAAGAAGACCTTCTGCTCCCCGTCTCTCAGGG
>JADHWM010000066.1 GCA_016783485.1 Candidatus Bathyarchaeota archaeon | reverse complement strand
CCCTATCCACGATACGGCGTATCAGCGACTACGCCAAGGGAGAAGACTTCAAGGCCCTTGTCAACGTCAGGCTCGCCCCCGAGGACCCCGCCGACTACCCCCAAGACCACAACCATACCGCAAACAGGGTCGCCGAGGCCGCCGTCGCAGGCTTCGCCCACCCCAACGTCAAAATCTTCCTGGACACATTCATGGATCACGACAGGGGCTACTTCCCCAGAGCCGGTCTATACGACAGGCGTCTAAACCCCAGGCGTGCCGCTCTCGTTCTGCGCCACCTCAACTCCGCCATCAACGCTCATGGCATCGATATAACCACACCTACCAAGCAGGTCACCAATGGCTGGACCACCATCACCTTTCACTCACCCCAGACATCTTACTGCCTCCACCTACCCCACACCACCGACGCCCCACTCCTGCAGACGGAGCCCACAACCATAGACCTCACCACCGGCGCCATAAACACCCGGAAACTCTCCGAGGGTACACAGCACCTGACCGTCCAGCCCTCACAAAGCCTCACTCAGGCGCGCATTAGAAAATAACTCATATCCTGAATGCGCGCGGCAGGTAACTAGTTCACTTGCCCCGGGGTAGGTAGGCGCGCGCATCAAGAGAAACGTCTTCAGGGACATTCTAGCTCCTGCGCTCTAGAAAATGTTTACCCTTTTATTCTGAAAAATAGGAATGTTTATATGTAAATCTTTACCGTATTCTTGTGTAAGATATGCCGATCCCGAAACGGATCGGCATTGATACAAGAGGAACCGAGAATGGGACTGCTATCAAACCAAGAAGCCATCGTCTGGAACGAGTTCCAGAAGGGAAAATCCACGGGCACCATCGCCGAGGAACAGGAGGGGGAGAACATGAGCCCCGCCTACGTCTCACGAGTGCTCAACAGGGCCCGGAAGAAGATCTCCCAGGCCCTCGAGGAGCACGCGGAGAGCCACCGGCTGGACGTCGAGAGCCTCCAGGACTATAAGGGGCTCCTCATCGGATTCGACTACCAGGCCAACGCCCAGGTCTACATCGTCTACACCGAGGCCCCGGGGGTCATCGTCTGGTACAGGCACGACTCCTACGCCGGGAAACTCTGCCCGGAGTGCCCCAAGGAGGCCGAGTGCAGCGAAGCCCTCGACGCCATCACGGGGGAATACAGCATCGAGCTGAGGCCCGACGAGATGGAGCGCCCCATGACCCAGAGATCCATTGCGATCTTCAACAAGCTGGCAGCCAAGGAGATTCCTCGCTATAAAAGGAAAGGGAGTGAATGAAAATGGGAAAAGAAATCAAAGGAAAGGTGATCAAGCCCCCCATAAGTAAAGTCACGAGCGGGAAGGTCTTCAAGCCATCAAAGGCGTTCCTCCACAAGGAGTGGACCAAGGGCATCGTCGCTGCGGCGGCGATCTGGCTGGGGTCCCTCCTCGGCTTCGTGGTATTGGCTTACTTCCTCGCGTACGTGGAGCCCGTGGATTATCCGAGCGCCGCATTGCTCATAAACACATGGATAGGCCCCCTGAACTACTGGATGATAGTGCTGAACCTGATCTGGCTGATTCCAGCCCTGATCATACAGCCGTTCTACGTCAACAGCATCGAGTACTCCGTGAAGGCCGAGTCCGGTGAGACCATGCCCGAGATCTACGTGAAGAGAGGCATCGTCACGGTGACCCGGAAGCACGTGCCCTTCAGGACGATAACCAACATCGCCAGCAACGCCGGGCCCTTCGACAGGCTCTTCGGGATCGGCAGCGTCAACATCGAGACCGCGGGCTTCTCCGGGGCCAACCAGACGGGGCCGGAGGAGAAGCTGGAGGGCATCGTCTTCTACGAGGAGGTCAGGGACTTCATACTGAACGAGCTGAGGAAGTTCCGGGACCCCTACGTGACGGGGACGGAGGTAGTCCTCCCCGTGGATGAGCCGGTGCCCAGGGGCCCGGGGCTGGACGACGAGATGCTGATCACCCTACGCGAGATACGGGACTTGTTGAGGAACCAGAAGTAGATCTATGACGAGGAAATGAACGCGCGCGGCTGAGACTCGATTGTTGAAGCCGCGCGCACCATTCCGGGTCGAGGGCGTAGGATTGAGGTTCCTATATCGATATTTCTTGATTCGAATCCCCCCCTCAGCATTTCTTTAGATCCCTCCGTTTCGCGTAACACATATATTGTAATACATTTCTGTCTATACATAGATGTAATATGGAATCTGTAATATCAGTGAGGATTCCCACGGAGCTCAAGGCCGATCTGAGGAGATACGGCATCGAGGTCAGCGAAGTCACCCGGAAAGCCCTGGAGGAAGAGGTCAGGCGGAGGGAGAGAGAGGAGCTCCGGGGGATGGCCGAGGAGCTCGGAGAGTTCCTCGAGAAGATCCCCCGGGAACGGATAGTCGAGGGGATCAGGGAGGACCGGGGGTCCCCGAGATAATCCTGGACTCCAGCGCCATCGCCCTCATGCTCCTCACCGAGAAAGGGGACGCCCCCCGACACCTCGAGGCCAACCACACACTGGACCTCGCTTACTACGAGATCGGCAACGTCATCTGGAAGGAATACGCCCTCTTCGGCAACATCTCCCCCGAAGGAGCACGCGCCATGGCGGGGTATGCCGCCCGGATCATCGGCCTCATGATCGTCCTCAGAACAGATACACCCGGGGAAGCATCCGAGACGATGAGGCTCGCCATCGAACTAGGCCTAACATACTACGACGCCGCCTACCTCCACCACGCAGAGAGCAACCGGCCGCTCGTAACCGAGGACATCACGCTCAGGAAAAAGGCTGAGGAGGTCGGCGTCGAGGCCCTCACAGTCAAACAGCTGCTGGAACGTTGAGAGGGCCGCCGAGCCACCGGATATCGACAGGCATCATATGCCCCTAGGAGGGAACAAAATATCAGGGTGGGCGAATCACTCAGCGACACAGGCTATAGTTCCCGTATTTTCTTGAGGGTCTCCCGGAACATCTCGGGGAACACCTTCTTGGTGGACTTCCCCGGGACCCCCACCCAGGCGGGCTCAATGCCCTCCTCGTCCAGCAGCTTCTCCAGCTCCTCCATGTAGACTCCCCGCCCAGGGACGAAGTCGACGTCCCGGGGGAACTTCCGGGTCGATACGGGGACCCCCTCCTTCCATCTGCCCACCACGGTGACACCGCAGCTGGGGCTCGCCTCAGCACCGACGATCACGGATATCTCGGCCCCGTTCCCCACGAACTCCTTGAGCTGGAGGACCTCCTCCCGGGCCTGGGCCGAGTAGGACTCCCTGATGTGGGGCTTGTCGTAGGTGTCCTTGGGCATGGGGAGCCTCTCGACGCCGTGGAGCCGGGTCTCGGGGCACCTGAGCTGGACTATCCCGAAGCCGCTCTCGATGAGGGCCCCGATGACCTCCTCCTCGAGGCCCCTGTACTCGGCGAGGTTCGCCTCGAGGCTGTGGACGTTCATCATGCAGTGGCAGACCACAGCGATCCTGTTGCTTCTCTCGTCGGGCATGGAATTCACCTTTGAGACAGGAGCCGATGGATGAAAAAACTTCCGGACATGCCTTCATGCCCAGACAGCGGATTGAGATCAACGTTAACCCGGATTCCCTTGGCATTTCATAACCATCTGGAAAATGTCATTCATTTTATTCCGTGATTCATATTCAGTAAACGCATTGGGCGGGGCATCCGAGGACTCTGCTTCATCTCTCCGCGCCAGCCAGGCCTGGATAGCGGCATCGCTGTTCTCTATCGCATTCATCGTCGTCATATGGATGCTTGGACCCAATCTAGAATCGTTCATTGGCACGCTTCTCCCCGATAAAAGCGCAGCGTGGTACTACTGGAAACTGCCCGAGAGAAGAGCAGGGTCGATGCTGATCGTTTGGGCCCTGTATCTGGTGCACCAGTTCAGCGTCTGGGGAGCGATATACTGGGCCAGGAACAACCTATCCGGGAAACCCCCGTCTCAAACCCTAACAAGGTACAACGTGGCAGTTCTCGCCATCAACGCAGTATTCATAGTCCTGCACCTCGCTGAGACTCAGATCCTGTTCGACGGC
Source organism: Candidatus Bathyarchaeota archaeon (assembly GCA_016783485.1). Lineage (GTDB taxonomy): Archaea > Thermoproteota > Bathyarchaeia > TCS64 > TCS64. The sequence goes on along the minus strand of JADHWM010000066.1, from coordinate 7,132 downwards.
CTGGCCCAGGATGTGCCGATATGGACCAGCCAAGGCTCGGTGATCGTAATGCTCGTCGTGGTCCTCGTCATCGAGAACAGGAGGCGGGGATTCCTCCTGGGCAGAAGGATCGATCGCCCGTTCACTGTCGGGGTCACCAGGTTCTTCAGGGAGAACCACATGTACGTCTTCGCCTGGGCCCTCGTCTACACGTTCTGGTTCCACCCCATGGCCGTGGACCCCCAGCTGCTATCCGGGTTCATCTACATGTTCTTCCTCTTCACCCAGATGTCCCTGGCGTGGACTTGGATCCACCTGGACGCCAAGTGGATCGTCTTCCTCGAGAGCTATGTGGCCATCCATGCGATGATGGTCGCGATCTACAACACCCTCCAGCACGGCAGCCCCGCGATGTGGCCCATGTTCTTTGCCGGATTCGCCTTCATGTTCGTCTTCACGTATCAATTCGCACTGAAGACGAGTAGAACCCTCAGAATGACGATCATAGGGGCCTACCTGCTCTTCGTGTCCTGGCTCTACCTCCCGGAGTCCCTTGGACTGGGGAGAGAGCTCGCATACTTGACTCGCCTCGAGGTCCTCTGGATCCCCATAATCCTGTACTTGTTGGCCCTCGTCTTCGGGGGCGGAGTATATCTGTTTAAAAGGGAGTGACGAAGGGACGCTCTCCCTGAACCCGGGCGCAGCGCAACGAAATCTTTTGTAGGCTCTCTATTCGTTCGCTACATTCAGGGGGGCGAAGAGACCGAGGAGGATGATGAGGGAGGGCCCCAAGAGGAAACCGGCCCAGAAAAGGAAGCCCAGGAGTCCGAACACGACCAGCCTCGCTCTATCCATGATCGATGCCACGTTCAGCCCATCCCTCACCCATTTCACGATGAGAAACCCGAGCGCGAGCGGCAGCAGAGCGAAGATCAGGGTGACGAGAGCGGCCCCTGAGGGAGCCGACATTAAGGCGAGGCCCATCTGATACATAATGTAGACGCCGCTGCCCGCGAAGAGGAGTCCGGAGAGTACGCCTGTGGCCCCGAGGGGGCTCCTCACGATTCCCGCCCTCCAAGAGAGGAAGATGCCGATAATCAGCGTGAAGAATAACGGGGCGAGGATAAAGAACAGGGTCTGGCCCTCCCACTGGTGAATCGAGATCGTCTCGAAGGGGACCATCAGCCACTCCGTAAGGGTGAAGACCTCCCTGTATCCCACCGCCATGCCATATCTTCCCTCCCCGTCCGGCTCGTAAACCACGGCATAGTATATCCCGGCGTCCTGAACGGTGAGATCGAACCCTGCGGTGAAGTAGTAGCTCCCGGGGGTGAAGGGCTCGTACTCGGGCTCGGTCCTCACTCCCTCGATGAGAACCGCCCCGTAACCCTCCGGGACCTCCATCGACTCGGGCAGCCTCCCTGAGGGGGAGAGGGCCAGACCCATGACGACTAGGTTGGGTGCGAAATCCTCTTCCTCAGACAAAGGGGTTAACAGGCTCAGGACGAGCCTCTGCCCCCCGGAGAGCTCGATGCTGAAGTATTCCGGCTCCCCGGCCTCGTGGAGGCTCCTGTAAAGGACCCACGACTTCGTGGGATTGGATATTTCGAGGGCCGAATCGATGTCGTGATTGCCGTGTCCCTTGAAGAGGGGTGTGTGGCCGTAGACTATCGGAGCTAAAACGAGTATCAGAGACAGGGCGGTAAGCGCCTTCACGCTCTTCGAGGACACGGATGATTCTTTGATTCAGCGGTAAATAAATCGAAACATTCCGCATTCAGTATTCGGCGCTCTCCGTGGGCGCATTTCCTCTGTTATCCGGGGAAAGGTATTTTCGCAGCCGTTCTTGAAGGGTAGAGATGGGATTGAAGGAGAACGAGGGCAACAAAACCAGGTTTATGTGGTTAGTCCCATCCAGCTTATTCTTCTTCGTAGTGGTTCCATCCCTTACCCTCAACGCCGCGCGTTACATCGAGAGGATCATCGGGCTTCCAGACTATTTACAAACACCAACCGTGTATGCAGGACTCCCGCTGCTGGCCTACGGGGGTTATTACATGGTGGAGTCCATACGAGGCCTTCTCGTGGAAGGGGGAGGCGTTCCATTGGGGGATCTGGTCCCCGATGAACAGTCGAATGCGCTTTTAAAAGAGGGGGTTTACTCGAGGACTAGGAACCCCATGCTCTTCGGATACCTCGTGACCCTCGTGGGCTTAGGGGCCATCTGGGGTTCCCCGGCAGCCGCCTTCGCATTTCCCCCCGCATTTCTGGTGATATGGACCGTATGGATCAAGGGGAAGGAGGAGCCTGCTCTCGAGGAAAGATTCGGAGAGTCCTACAGAGAATACAGGGAGAGGACGCCCTTCCTGCTGCCCAGATGTTCCCGGAGCGGACTAAAGGTTCCGATTTTAATATCGCAATGATTCACTCAATTATGATGGACATGAAGCCCTTCAAGCTACCGAAGATGAGCTCGGACGAGATAGGCGAGCTCTTGGACCGGGAGAGGATATGCCGCATCGCATTCAAAGGAGACGATTTCCCCTACATGGCCCCCTTCCAGTACGTCAGGATGGGGGACGCCCTCTACTTCCACTTCACCGACTACGGCAAGAAGATGCGTCTCCTCGAGAAGGACAAGAGGGTCTGCATCGGCTTCGAGAGCCTCGAGCCGGACTTGAGCGAGTACAGCTTCGTGGCGGTCAGGGGGGAGCTGGAGAAAGTCGACGAGCCGAGGGAGAGGGCCGAGGCGATCCGTAGGCTCTCCGAGATGGGGCGAGAGGGGCTCTCGGAGAACTTTCTCGCAGCCCACGGATTCCCCTCCGAGCAGGGCTGGGAGACCCTCTCCGAGGACAAGCCGTTGGTCATATTCAAGCTGGAGAGAGTCTCGGACACCATCGGCCTCAGGTCCCCTGCATGACGGCGGGTATGATCGGGGGTCCTTATGTTGTTCACCATGGGTCTGCCTCATATCACCAAGGACCTCCCGGGGACGGAGGGGATGATCCGCGAGACCTTGGAGGACTTCACGGTCGAGGAGGTCCCGGTCTTCGAGCCCAGCGGCGAGGGCGAGCATCTGTTCGTGAATCTGACGAAGAGAGGGATAAGCACCAGGAAGCTGGCCCTGGATCTCGCCGCACAATTTGGGCTCGGCAGGACGGGGGTGGGCTTCGCGGGCCTCAAGGACCTCCGTTCCGTTTCGACCCAGACACTCAGCCTTCATCTGGGCAGGATCACCGATGACGAGATCGCCGACGTCGGCAGAACAATCGAGGCAACCGTCCCAGTAAAGGTCAACTGGCTGAGACCACACACTAGAAAACTCAGAGCGGGGCAGCTTCTGGGCAACAGGTTCAGCATCAACATCACCGAGCTATCATTGGATCCCGAGGAGGCCTTGGCGAGGGCGAGGAAGATCGCCGCCGTCCTGGGGAGCGGAGGCCTCCCCAACTATTATGGCCCCCAAAGGGTCGATGAGGATAACATTCGCAGGGGATACGAGATAATCAAAGGGACCCACCCCCGTAGAGTGAGGAACAAGTGGTTGAGGAGGCTCCTCGTCTCATCCTACCTCGACCACCTATACAACCTGTACCTACAGGAGCGGCTGGAGAGAGGAGAATTCCATAGGCTGCTGAAAGGAGACATAGCCAAGAAACACTCCACGGGGGGGCTGTTTCTCGTCGAGGACCCAGACACGGAGGCAGCCCGATACGAAGCGGGAGAGATCAGCTTCACCGCGCCCATCTTCGGGCCGAGGATGTGGTGGGCGGAGGGGCCCTCGGGGGACCTCGAGAGAGAGATCTTTGATAAATCGGACATCACCCTCGAGGAGCTCCGGAGCCTCGACGTCCGCGGCACCAGAAGGCTGGGCAGGACCCTCCCCGAGATCACGATCCGGAAATCGGAGCGAGGCCTGAACGTCTGTTTCTTCCTCCCGAAGGGCGCCTACGCGACCATGGTCTTGAGGGAGATCATGAAGAACGAGGTGCGATGAGACACGTTGAACTCAATCTCGAGGTATGGCTCTTGTTACTCTGGTTGCCCAATGTCGATAAACCGGCTCAAAGAAAACAGAGAGAGATCACAGGAATCCTCTCGACTCCAACTCCGCCGAAGTCAGCTTTCCCGTATGGAGGACCGTGGCGATCAGCGCGGCGGAGACGCCGAGACCCCTAGCAGACTCCAGGTCCCCGATGCCCCGCATGCCTCCGCCCGTTATCACCTCGACCCCGGTCCCCTCGAGGACCTCCTCGACGACCCCCATGTTGGCCCCCTCCTCCGAGCCCACCTTGGCGAGGTCGAGGACGATGATTCTCGCGACCCCCAGCCCCTCGAGGGCCTCCACGAGGCGAAGGGGGCTCATGGAGCGAATCTCCTCAGATCTGCTCAGCAGTTCCCCCCCTTTCAGGTCGACGCTGACTATCACCCGATCCTCACCCAGGGCTCGAACCGCCTCTCCCGCAAAGCCCAGATCGGTGAGTGTCTCGGTCCCGATGATGGCCGTGGAGGCCCCAGCATCTAACACCCTCTCGGCCCTCCCGAGGTCGCTTATCCCGGCGTCCACCATGAGGGAGAGATCGGTCTCTGAGCTGATCCGGGTGAACACGGAGAAGCCCTCGTTTCTCCCCAGGATGGCGTCGAGGTCCGCTATGTAGAGCTCGTCGAACCCCTGCGAGTCGAAGACTCTTGCGAGTTTCAGGGGGTCGGGGGAGGGGCAGAGAACGCTCTTGAGGGGTCGATATTCTTTTCTCTCTCCGCGCATAGCATGAACGGCTATGCCGTCCAGGAGGTCTAGGACAGGTATGATCTTCATGGGCATCCTTCCAGATGCACATTCTCTGTGCTGCGAGGTAAAAAGCATGAACCTTCCCGCCCTTGAAGCAGGAGGCACCTGAACATGGTGAACGTCATCGGCTTCGACGTCGGAGGCGTGAACACCAAGGCTGCTTACGTGGAGACGGATCGTGGCTCAGTCGTCTCACTCAGGACTGCTTCAGAATACTTCCCTGTGTGGAGGAGGTCGCTGGATCAGCTCCCCGGGATGCTGGGAGGGCTCCTGGGGCAGCTGAAGGGAGCGTCCAGGCTGGACGGTGTAGGCTTTACGATGACCGCGGAGCTGTCCGACGCTTACCGGACGAAGAGGGAGGGCGTCCACCACATACTGGATAGTATGGAGGAGATTCTTGATGATGTCCCCGGTTTCGTCCTGGACGTGTACGCCGAATTGAGAACCGTCGAGGCGGCGAGGAGGGAGCCCCTCGCGGTGGCTGCGGCCAACTGGGCCGCCACGGGGTGGATGGTCTCCCAGAGGATGAGGGACTGCATCATAGTGGATATCGGGAGCACCTCCACGAGCATCATCCCCGTCGTCGACGGAGAAATAGCCGCGAGGGGGAGGAACGACATGGAGAAGCTCATGAACGGGGAGCTCGTCTACACGGGGTCCCTGCGGACCAACATCGCCGCCATCGTGAACTCCATCACTCTCCGTGGGGGGCAGGCGAGGGTCTCATCGGAGCTCTTCGCCCAGTCCGGAGACATCCACCTCATCCTGGGGAACATCGGGGAAGGCGATTATACCGTTGATACGGCAGATGGAAGAGAGGGGACGAGGGCGGAAGCCATGGCCCGGCTCGCCAGGGTGATCTGCGCCGACATCGAGATGCTTGGCGAGCAGGAGATCGTGGACATCGCCAAACAGGTCTACGATGAGCAGGTGGAACAAGTAGCCGGGGGGTTGAAACAGGTCTACGCCGGGTTGAAACCCCGTTTAAAACGTGAGCCCCCGGTCGTGGTGACCGGGCTGGGCAGAGAGTTCCTGGCCAAGGCCGCAGCTCAGAGAGCCGGATTCAAAGAGATCGTCGACCTCGGCGACGCGATGGGCGATGATGCCGCCCTAGTCTCCCCGGCGGTCGGGGTCGCCCTCATAACTGCCAGCAGGATAGAGGGGAGGACCGTTCGATGGATGCAACGCTGAAGATCGGGGGAAGCCTCGCCGAGGAACCCGAAAGACTGAGAGCCCTGTGCCGGGAGCTCGGAGAGATAGCGAAGAACCACAGGATCACCGCGGTGCCGGGGGGAGGGAGATTCGCCGATGTCGTGAGGGAGCTGGATGAGAGATTTCATCTCCATGACAACGTCGCCCACAACATGGCGATCCTCGCCATGGACCAGTACGGGATGTTCCTGTCCAGCATCACCCCGGGCTCCCGTACCACCTGCACGCTGGACGGTGCGAGGCGGCACTCCGAGGTGGGGCTGCTGCCCATACTCCTGCCATCAAGAATGATGTCCCGGGCGGACCCGCTGCCCCACTCGTGGGAGGTGACATCGGACTCGATAACCGCGTACATAGCCGGAGAGCTGGGATCGGAGAAGCTGCTCCTGGTGACCGACGTGGATGGGGTCTACACCGGGGACCCCAAAAACGACCCGGCTGCGGAGCTCATCGAGGAGATATCCGTAGCAGATTTGTCAAAACGAGGCGTTAGGACCAGCGTGGACGTGTATCTTTCCAAGATCATTTCAAAGGCAACGCTGGACTGCTACGTCGTCAACGGGAGATATCCCGAGAGAGTCAGGGCTATACTGGACAACGAGTTACCCAGGTGCACCCGCATCAGAGATTAACTATGCTTGAAGGCGCTGGATCTCCTCTACGAGTTCCCCCACAGCTTCTCTGTGGACGGCGCCTCTCATACGATCCTTGTCACGGCAGACCGCCCTCCTGACTCCGACTATGTCGGCCCCGAGGCCGAACACCTTCGCCAGATCCTTTCGGTCCAGGGAACCAGCCAGGCATACGATCAAGCCAAGTTCATGGGATTCGTCTACGAAACCCCTCAAATCGTCGTCGGACAGGAGCTGGAAGAGGCCGCCGTGGGTCTTGACGTTGACGTCGATCATCGCGCCGTCGGCCCCCGCCTTGTGGGCGACCTCCGGAATGTCGAGGGGGCTCAGGCACCCGATCTCCTCGTAGTCGGCGTATCCGGCGGCGATCACCTTGGTGGCTTCGTCATGCTCCTTGGCGGCTCTGCACACCCCCCCGATCAGGTATGCCGCCTCCGACGGGGTCTTGACCCCGAAGAGGCTGGCTTTGACGTAGTCGACCCCGGATACCGTGGCGCCGAGGGCCGCTAGGGATGACGCT
>JADHWM010000014.1 GCA_016783485.1 Candidatus Bathyarchaeota archaeon | reverse complement strand
CTGAAGTGATTACTTGGGGTGTTGCCTTCATCTTCTCAAAGCCCACGTTAAAGGAGAACCGTTTACCACAATCCTTACAGAGGTATCTCTGAAGATTTCCATACTTGTTTTTCCGAACGCCCTTTTTCACCAAATTCTCAGAGCCACAAAACCTACATGAGTGAAGATCAAGACCCCGAATCATGATTTGAGGCTTGACCTCTTCTTGAATAGCGAGGCTAAACTCTACAGCCCAGATGTGCTTACACTTCACACGCCGAAACATGTTCACCAACATGTTGTAGAGAGATGCCTTGGCCACCAGCATCATCAGGAGGGTCGCAACGGCGTCCCCGATGAGGGTGTACCCCTCCATGAGCTGGTTGACCGCGTTCTCGAGCATCACTTCTTCCTCCAGCGTAGGAACCCGCCCTTCGCGACCGCCCTAGGCCTTCCCTGCGAGGGTGAGAGAAATATTCAGGGGGCCCAAGAACACCCCATGCACGAGTGGGCGCTCGCGGAGGGGGTGATCCAGACAGCCTCGGGAGTAGCCGAGGAACAGGGCCTCGAGCAGGCGGCCATACACGCGGCTCTGAGCTTCACGGCGATGCTGGCGGTGGCTCATGCGGCTGTACGGTGCCGTGAGCCTGGGTTGATGCGGAGTATAAAGCACTTCGCGGCTTGAGGCGGGTCTCGGATCGTCTCAAGGAGAGTGGTTGTGTAGATGCGAGTCTGTGTATATGGAACGAGATCGGGTTCAGCGATTGTTTCCCAAAGGGTGGTGGCTCTGAAGGGTTGTGTCTGGTTTGATGGGATCGGTTGATTCTGTGTGGTTGATCTTGTTTGTCAGGGGATTTCTAAACAACCTAGCGCACGACTCCATGGGCTCTAGCCCGGGGAATTATTAAGCTTAAATGGGAACATCTATTTGATCTTAATGGGCGCATTGAACTCGTATTCTGATGCGCTCCTCAGATTACCCGTCATCAGTAACATGAAATCCGATCCCCCACAGTCCACCCCGCTGTCCACCATGTCCCATGTCGTCGATATGATGATGAGCGAGGACATCGGGGCCGTTGTCATCGTCGAGGATAGTCGTCCCGTGGGGATCATAACAGAGAAGGACATCCTGAGGAGGGTAGTCAAGACTGGAAGGGATTTCGAGGAAGTCTTGGCCAAGGACGTCATGACAAAACCTCTGCTCACAATCGAAGCGGAGCGCCCGATTAGCGACGCCCTTGAGATGCTAAGGGAGAACAACATCAGGAGGCTAGTAATCACCGAAGAGGGGGCCCTCGTCGGCCTCACCACCGAGAGGAGACTCCTCGAGATCGTCAATGAGCAGTACCGGATGAACAGCCTCGGCAGGCGGATCCGGGTCCTGTCTGACGAATCGGATAGGTTGAAGGTCGCCTACATAAGCACATACCCACCGAGGGAGTGCGGTATAGCAACCTATACGAATGACCTCGTCGACGCCATCTCCCGGCTATACGTCACCCAGTCTCCGACCATAATCGCGATTAACGACTGGGGGGGCTACTACAACTACCCGCCCCACGTGGGGTTCCAGATCGACAGGGATGAGGTCGACTCCTACGTAAAGGCGGCCGAGTACATCAATAGATCAGACATAGACATAGTAAACCTACAGCATGAATACGGTCTCTTCGGAGGGATCTGGGGAGAGTATATCCTTGATTTCCTTGAGAGGGTCGAGAAACCCGTTGTAACGACACTGCACACGGTGTTGCCAGAGCCTGTCCCCGATGCATATAGGGTTCTCGAGGGGGTCCTCCGGTTCAGCGAACACGTTACCGTGATGGCGAGGGTCGGGATAGAGATAATTGAGCAAGTCTATCATACGTACGGTGACAAAGCGCAGTACATCCCGCACGGATGCCCGAATGTCCCCTTCATCACCAGCGTCCCCGTAAAAAAGAGTCTAGGGCTTGAGGACAGGGTCGTCTTGTCCACTTTTGGCCTCATCAGCAGGGGAAAGGGGATCGAGTATGCGATCAGGGCTCTACCACGCATCGTCAAAACGGAGCCCAGGGTCCTCTATCTCGTGATCGGGGAGACCCACCCAGAGGTGAGGAAGCATGAGGGTGAGAGCTACCGTCAGTCGCTGTTAGACCTCGTGAGGGATCTGGGGATATATGGGAACGTGAGATTCGTGAACAGTTTCCTCGAGAAGAGCGAGCTGATCAGATACCTTCAGGCCACGGACATCTACATCCTCCCCTACCCAAACAGGGATCAGATCAGCAGCGGGACCCTCCTTTACGCCCTCAGCACCGGCAAGGCAATAGTCTCCACGCCCTTCCTGCACGCCGAGGAGGTGATCTCCGAGGGAGCGGCGATGAGGTGCGAGTTAAGAGACCCCGAATCCATCGCGGACGCGGTGATCAACCTCCTCCATTTTAGCGATGTCCACGACAAGATCGAGAGGAGGGCCTACCAGTATAGCAGGGAGATGATTTGGCCCAACGTCGGAATGAGATATCTGAACTTATTCTACAAGACACTGGGCCTCTAAATCAACATGTACCGGAGATAGAAACCGGAAAATAGGGGAGGCGATTATCTGAGCGTAAGAAACGTGAGTGATTGTATGAGGCCCTCCTATCTACCCCTAGACGGATTGAAGGCGTTGACCGACGACGTGGGTATGTTCCAGCATACGAAATTCTCGACCATCTCCCGCAAGGAAGGATACACGACCGACGATAACGCCCGGGCCCTCATCGCTGCCCTTATGCATCATCGTATCTTCGGGGACCCCGATTCCCTCAGGCTCGCCGAGACTTACCTCTCGTTCATGCTGCACATGCAAAGGGAGGACGGGCGATTCCGCAATCTCATGGGGTTCGACAGGGGATTCCGAGACGATGTCGGTTCCGAGGACTGCATGGGCCACGCCCTCTGGGCCTGCGGATACGCCCTGAGTGCAGACGCCCCCGAGGAGATGAGACTCGTAGCAAAGGAGATGTTCGACAGGTGCCTGCCTTCGTCGCGTCTTTTCACATCGCCCAGGGCCAAAGCCCTCACGATCCTGGGCCTTCATCATTACATGAGGGCTTTCCCGGAAGATCTTAGCCTACCGAGGCACATCGAGGAGATCTCCGGCGAGCTGATAGCGCAGTACGGGGTTGAGGCTGATGAGGAGTGGCGATGGTTCGAGTCCTACCTCACCTACGCGAACGCAAGGCTTCCTCAGGCGCTCCTCGTTGCCCATAATTCCATGGGGGACCCTGCATGTCTCAAAGTTGCCATTGATTCCCTTGATTTCCTGGTAGAGACCCATATTACTGACGGCGTCTTCACGCCGATTGGGACCGAGTGCTGGTATGTCAAGGGTGGGGAGAGGGCGATCTACGACCAGCAGCCCATCGAGGCGTCCTGCATGGTGGAGGCGGCCGTATCGTCATATGTCATCACGGGGGAAGAGGGGTATCTTGAGACCGCGAAGGCCGCTTTCGAGTGGTACCACGGAAGGAACACCAAGAACGTCGTACTCATCAACAGCACGACTGGAACATGCTATGATGGGATAACCCCGGAGGGTCTGAACAGAAATCAGGGGGCCGAGGCGACAATCTCGTACTATTTGGCACATCTGACCCTGCTGGAGAACGACCTGCTCTGACCCGTCCGATTGGGGGACTGTAAAATCATCCAGCGGGGATACAGTTGCCAAACCCACAACTTATATTTGTTTTAGGGGGTGGAGTAGGAAGATGGCTCGATTCGAGGGAAATCCCATCCTCAAGCCCATAAAGGATCATCCCTGGGAGTCCAAGTACGTCTTCAACACGGCGATGATTAGCCTCGGGGGACGCATTCACTACTTCTATCGGGCCATGGGAGAGGACAATGTCTCCCGCCTCGGCTACGCCTCCTCGGAAGACGGCTGCCACATCGACGTACGTCACCCCTATCCGGTATTCGAGCCATCTTGCCCGCTAGAGAAGTATGGCTGCGAGGACCCCCGGATGACCCTCATCGGGGACAGGTACATAATGACATACACTGCGTACGGCGACATCTTCCAGGTGGGCATCACATCGATATCCTCCGAGGACATCCTCGAGATGAATTGGGCCTGGGGGGAGAGGCGGTTTCCCTTCCCGAACACATGGAACAAGAACGCCGTCATCTTCCCCCGGATGATTGATGGTCGATACGTCATGCTCCACAGGCACGAGCCGGACATCTGCATAGCCCACTCGGATAACCTCTGTAATTGGAACCACTCCGGCGTCGTGATGAGGCCGAGGCCAGGCCGCTGGGACTGCTCAAAGATTGGGTCTGCCGGCCCTCCGATAGAGCTGGAGGACGGATGGCTCCTCGTCTACCACGGGGTAGACGAAGACCGAACATATCGCCTGGGCGTGACTATCCTCGATAAAAACGATCCTGGTAGGGTCCTGGGCCGAGCCGATAAGCCGATCCTTGAGCCGTGGGAGGAGTACGAACGAGTCGGGCAGGTCCCCAACGTGGTGTTCAGCTGTGGATCGGTTCTCCTCGGCGGGAACCTTCTGATATCTTATGGCGCCGCGGATACGGTGATCGGCGTGGCCTCTTTCGGGCTAGGGGAGATATTGGATCTTTTTGTCTAATATACTATAGCTCAGCGCGCGGAAGTGAAGAAAAGAGTATGCAATGAAAAGAAACTTTATTAGTAAATCTGTGTGATTTCCCCACCCCCCGCACTACAGACGGACCTGCCTTTTTTGATACTGAAAACCATCAGCTCATCAGGAACGCGCCAAAGAAAAACGGGAATAACAGATAGCTTAACGCATTCAGTAGGCTATAGCACGCGAACTGTTTTTATTCCAGCGTAAAAGTTTCAAGTCTCAAACATGCTGGGCCTAAAAAAAGACCTCTGGCTTCTATTCGCCCTGAACATAGCCATAGGTTTCTCGGCCCAGTTCATCACCCCACTGTTCCCCCTCTACCTGGAGGGCCTGGGGGCCTCCGAGATGGAGATCGGCCTGGTCCTCTCCCTGGCGAGCATCCTGGCCACTGCGCTGATGCTCCCCAGCGGCCTCCTGATGAATCGGATCGGGAAGAAAAAGACATTGCTGGTGAGCGTGGTGCTGGCAGCGCTTCCCCCCTTGCTCATCTCGTTCATGGACGACTGGAGGTGGGTGACCCCCCTCTACATGGTCTTCAGCGGCTCCTTCTCCTTCTTCATCGTCTCCCGGATGGCGATGATCTCCGAGAGAGCCACGCCAGGGAACCGCGCCACACTGTTCGGGGTCATGAACCTTGCGTGGCCCATCGGGGGCATCATCGCCCCCACGCTCAGCGGCTTCCTGGTGGAGAACTATGGCTGGGCGCCCATCTTCCAGGTGACCGCACTGATCATGGCGGCAGGCCTGATACCGACGCTGAGGCTGGAAGAGTCCGCTGCTCCTGTCATAGAAGAACAGGTTCCCGCGAAGCGCCCCTCCATCCTCGACGGGGAGTATCTGCCCTTCATGACCCTATTCTTCCTGTTCTCATTCCTGGCGGGGATGGTGGAGGGGATGATAGGCACCGTCCTGCCCCTGTTCCTGAAGAACCAGATCATGATCTCCGAGTCCCTGATCGGCCTCTTCTTCACGGCCTCGAGCCTCCTGATCCTGGTCACCCAGATCCCCAGCGGGCGGCTGGCGGATCGCTACGGGCGGAAGAGGATGATAGTCCTGGCCCTGCTGCCCATTCCCCTGCTGCTGGGGGCCTGGCTGTTCGTGGATGATTGGATGCTCCTATTGGTCATCTACGCGGTGTTTAACGGGCTCAGGAGCATGACCTGGCCGTCGAGCCTGGCGCTGCTGGCCGACTTTATTCCCTCTGAGCTGATGGGCTCGGCGCTGGGGGTCAGGATGACGAGCATGCGGCTGGGGAGCACCGTGGCGCCAGTTTTGGCTGGGTATCTCTACAGCAGCGTGGGCTACAGGTCTCCTTTCCTCGCTTCCGCTGTTTTGGTCGCCTTGTCGATAGTTGTCGCGCTGGCCTTCAAGGAGGCGAGAGCCGAAGAGGAGGAGGCCGAGGTAGCCCAGCCCAAGGCACAATAGGAGAACAAACACAAGCGGAGAAAGCCTGGTTGGATTTAACCTAAAAGATAGAGAGGGCTAGCCGAGACTATTCGCGTCGTGCGCGCAATCAGTGTCTCATACTCAATGCACGTGCACGTCACCCTGCGGAGCTTCTGGTCGTGGGTTCGCCCCCCCTTTCGAACCATTTCTTTGGCAGCCGTAGGCATCTTCTCTGTGCATCTTTCAGTCTGTCCTGATAACGTTAAATTGTTTTCAGGCATTAATCTCTCCATGGACAAATTTACCCTCAAAAAGAAGCTGCTCGACGCCGTGGAGGCCAGGGCAGAGGACATCATCGCCGCCGGGGAATGGATCTGGAGAAATCCCGAGGTGGGATTCAAGGAGTTCAAGACCGCGGAGTACACCGCAGGCATCTTCAGGGACCTGGGCCTCGAGGCCGAGGAGAAGATCGGTCTAACCGGCGTGCAGACCAGGATCGTGGGGCGGGATGAGCGCCCCAACATCGCGGTGATCGGGGAGCTCGACGCCCTGCTGATCCCCGAGCACCCCGAGGCGGACCCCGACACCGGGGCGGTTCACTCGTGCGGCCATAACTGCATGATGGCCAACATGATCGGGGTGGCGATGGCCCTCGTGGACTCGGGGGTCATGGAGCATCTCGACGGCTCGGTCACCTGCATGGCGGTCCCGTCGGAGGAGCCCATCGAGATCGAGTGGAGGAGGGAGCAACACCGGGATGGGAAGCTGTTCTTCCTGGGGGGCAAGCAGGAGTTCATCAAGGGCGGCTACTTCGACGACGTGGACATCACCCTCTCCAACCACATGGCCACGAACACGGAATGGAAGATCACGGTGAGCGGAGGGGAGGAGCCCACCCCCGGCGGCGTGGGATTCATGGGCAAGGCCATCACATTCAAGGGGGCCGAGGCCCACAGCGGCGCGGCCCCGTGGAACGGGGTGAACGCGCTGAACGCCGCAAACATCGCCATGTCGGCCATCGACGCGCAGAGGGACACCTTCAAGGACTCAGACGCCGTGAGGGTCCACTACTTCATCACCAAGGGGGGAGACGCGGTTAACATCGTGCCCAGCGAGGTGCGTATGGAGATGATGATCAGGGCAGCCTCAGTGGACGCCATCAAGGACGCCTCCATGAAGGTAGACCGGGCCCTCAAGGGAGGCGCCATGGCCCTGGGCGCCGAGGCCATCATCGAAAACATCCCCGGATACCTCCCCAGCCCCGCGCAGGGCAGCCCCGCCCTCTGGCGGTGCATGAGGGACAACGCCCTGGAGACCTTCGACGCGGACGAGATCGTCATCGGGACGGACGACCCCTCCCCCATCAAGGTCCCCCACGGAGCCGTCTCGGACATCAACGACGTCGCCAACATCATGCCCAAGGCCAGCTTCCGCGTCGGCGGCGCCGTCGGAGTCGGCCACAGCAGAAGCTACACCATCGAGGACAAGTACAACGCCTACGTGAACCCCACGAAGCTGTACGTCGGCATGATCCTCGATCTCCTCTGGGACGACTCCAAGCTGGCGAGGGAGGTCATCGACGAGTACCGGCCTCAGGTGACCAAGACGGGGTACATGGATCACTGGAAGGATATCCTCGAAGGTTAACCGTTACCTTCAGAATCCTTTATTCATGCAAAACATGAGAGCAGACTCAATCCACGCCCTCACCGTCAAACTATGACTTTTTACTTTCATGCACCGACCACCGGATAATTATCTTCCTGACGAAGGTGCCCGTCGTGCTACATGCGTCTCTGGCACCCTTCGACTCCATCGATGCAACGTAGGTGCCCTCCTCGTCACGGATCACGGTGACCACGTTGGACGTCCACGTGGTCCCGATGCTGGAGTCTCTCCCGTCGTATACGAAGGAAAGAGTCCTCGCCTCTCCCTCTTCCCCCAGCCTCAGGGAGCTGATCCTCGGCACGGAGTTGAAGCCCTTGAACCCCTCCAGGAAGCCGTACACGAAGAGGAGGAAATCATCGACCTCCTCCCCTAGGAGCCTCACCGGGAGTCTCGTGTCCCAGTATTCCCTGTCTCCGCCCTCCTGATCCCTCAGATCCCACCTCCGGGTGAGGGAGGGGGTGAGGGATATCGACCGCCCCAGGGCTATCACGGAGCCGAAGACCACCGAGGCGATGGCTATCCCGAGGGACGCCACGAGCCAGACCGCGGAGACCTTCTGGCTGATGACGGGGGCCCATTCCAAAGCCTTCATGACGGGGTAGAGCCCGAGGCCCATGAGGTAGCCGATGCTCCCCCCCGCCACCCCCAGAATCGAGGCCTCGGCCACGAAGATACCGGCGATGTGCATGGGGTTGAGGCCTATGCTGGAGAGGATGTCTATCTCCCTCTGGCGCTCGAACATCGAGTTCAGCATCATAGCAACCACGTTGAGGACCACGATGGCCCAGGGAACCAGGATGGGGAACCCCTTCCCCCCGATCTGGTTACCCATGTAAGCGATGTGAGACAGCCCCCCCTCGGAGATCCAGATCCGGTGCTCCCTCGAGAGGGCCATGCTCTTCCCCATCGTCTCGAGGCTCGTCTCCGTCTCGAGCTCCACGTCGATCCTCGAAACCAGGACCCTCTCGATGCGCAGGGCCGTGTCAAGGGTGGTTACGACCACCGCGTCCTTGTTGCAGGTCCTCACCTCGATGGTGGGGGGATCGGCGTTCACCATGACCTGGTAATCGGGGAGGATCGTCTCACCGTCCATGTCGGCGATCCCCCCTAAATCCCCGAAGAACCCCACGATCCTCATGGAGACGCCCCCCACGACCACCTGATCCCCCACCTCCAGATCCGTGTTCAATCGCAGGTACCTGTGGAGCAGGCATGTGCCGTCCTCCCTCAGAGGACCCCCCTCCACGACAGAATCGTCGATGAGGGGCATCAGGGGCTCCACATCAGGCTGGACCCCCACCACGCCGAAGATGGGCCACTCCCCTATCCGCCCGTAGGGCCGGAGGCTGGGGGTGTTCTCGGCTAATTTCGCCACGTTGACGACGCCCTCGTTCCCCCAGGCCCACTCGATCGTCGGGGGTATCACGGGGGAGAACAGCCCCTTCTCGAACTCGTTGTTGGGGGGGTAGACGGGATTTCTGACCATGATGCCCTCCGCACCGGGCTGTTCGCTGCCGTGCCTGGAGAATATCAGCCCGTAGCTGCTGGACACGGACGTGAGGGCCACGAAACTCATCGTCAGGGCGAGTATCGCGGTGAACGTGAACGCCGAGCGCAGCTTCCTCCTCCTGAGGCTCCTGTTTCCCATGGAGAAGACGACCACGATCGACCCCAGGACCGCAAAGCCCCCCTCCGCCACGGTTTCCCCCAAGACGCGGGGGGTCAGGTATAGCAGGAGCAGGGCCGCCGCCAGGGAGGTCGCTCCCATGGATATGTAGCGGCTTGGCTCAACCATGGAGCTACCGGGGAAGACCAGCCGTAAGGACAGGAACATGACCGCGAACAGGCTGAAGGATGACAGCAGGTTAGCGACTATTCCATCGGTGAGCAAAGCCCCCAGGACTACAGCGGTGAGGGCGATGAAGACGAGAAGCACTCTCAGGGATACGCTCGACTCATAGACCATGGCGTCGAGCCTGCTCCTCACGCTCAGCAGCTTCAGGTAGGCCTGCCGGAGCCCCACGTACGTGGCCTCGTATTCATGGCCCTCGATCTTCACGTCCAGACCCGAAAGAGACTCCTTGGCCTCCACGATGTCGAACCTCTCGGCGGTCACGTAGAAGCCATCCTCCTCCACCTCGGCCAGCTCCGCCTCCGCCTCCACCATCAGGGGAGCGATCCGGGTCAGGTCCGATGCGAGACTGTATTTACGGATATCGATCTCTAGAGTCTCCCCCGCTTCGAGCGTGAACCCCGCGCCCTCGACCATCGTGAACTCGTTGAAAGCATCGATGATGGAGCTGCTCCGGATCCGCCAACTGCTGGGCCTGTATCTGCTCGGCGGGAACCTCTCGTGCTGATAGGACGAGGAGACCTTCACCGCGAAGGGGGCGTCAACGGGGACAATGAGCATCGTGGGAGGTAAGCCGAGAAAATAGCTCTGGACGTTCATCCCCGTCCCGTATCTCAGGCGGTACTCTCCGGACCGGATGAGCGCCCCGGTGGAGGGATCCACCACCTCCAGAGCGTATCTGTTTATCCTGCTCGTCGACTCCATCGGCTTGAGCTGGCCCGTGACCCAGACCGTGGCCGCAGGCTCCAGCGTGAAATCAACGCTGGCATTCAGGTCTTCACCGGTGGATAGACTCCTTTGGGCGGGGAGGAGATCGTAGCCCTCCGCGTCCGGATCATCATGGAAGACGAAGAGCTGGCAGGAAGCCTCCGTGGTGGTCGCCCGCAGTTCGTAGTGGCCCTCCGAGTCCGTCTGGGCTTCCCCCTCCAGGTAGAACCCCCAGAGGCGAACCGAGGCATCCTGTAGAGGCGTACCGTCGGGTCTGTAGACGAAGCCCTCAATCTTGATGGAGACTGTTTCCTGTGCCTCGCAGAATCCGATGGTCGAGGCCATGAGGAACAAAGCAATGAGGAGAATACGACAATGTTTGGTCATGCGCTCAGCATACTTTTCGCATTTGGTTATTAAATGGATACTCTACTCGCACCGCCTGATGAATGGGCCATCAGAGCTCCAGTCGGAACGCATTCACGATCTTCTCTAGAACAGTTTTCACGAACAGGGAACGCTTCTCCCGGGGAGGTCATCGTTCCCCTGCCGGACGACCACCAGGTCCAGACTGGGGACGACGTAGCAGTCGTTCACGTTGTGGCCTCGTGACCCGAACGTGTACTTCGGATAGTTGAACTCAGTCAAGTAAAGCCTTCAACGTTGAATGGGGTTCACCCGTCCAGGTGGACCTCCATCACGATGAAATCCGACTCCGTGAGGCAGAACCCGTTATCGACGAGGGCTCCCTGAACGTCGACGGCTGAAGGGGGGAAGTCGCAGTTCAGGCGTGCCGCCCCCCTTTCCACGCCTTGCTCCAGGGCGAACCCCAGACATTGGTCCATGTCTCCCCCGAGGACGCCGATGTGGAGCGCCCTCTCGGGGAGGAACCGTGCGCCGACGGTGACCACGCTGCCGCTCGCAGGGTCCTCGTAGACCATCTCCTTCTCGGCGAGGTGGCTGCAAAGGGCGGGGGTTATGGGGAAGAAGGTCCTGTTCATCACGAGGAATCCCGTCCACCTCCCCCGGAAGGGCATCAAGAGGGCGGTCGCCTTCTCGGGGTCCGGGACGAGCCGGAAGCCTCCATCCGATGGAGGAATCTTACCCTGCACGCAGGGCAGGGAGGCGCCCCTGTACGTGGCAGCGAGGCGGAACCCGTATAACTCGGCGAGCCCCTTGCTCACGGCGTTCCTGAGGCCGGTGTACATGCGCATCGTGGTCACCCCGCGGCTCCGGGCGAGGTCGTAGAACCTCTCGTAGAACCGTTTGCCTATGCCGAGGCCCTGGTACTCGGGGATGACCCGGAGGGTCTCGAGCCACGCCGATCCGTCGGGGACCACGGTGAACTTGCCGCAGGCGACCACCTCCCCGTCTGCCTCGGCGACGCTGAACTCCCCGACCTCGTCCGATGTGAAGAGGCCCCAGACCGCCCCCACATAGCTCAGGTTGGGGGTGGCCTTGGACTCGACACGGATCACACTCTCCAGGTCCTCCTGTCTCGCTTTCCTCAAGACGATCTCCATGACATCACCTTTCACCAAGGGCAACCCGCCTAGTTCGGGTGGCCTTAATGACCCATGTCTGGGACGCCGAAGGAATAAATCTATGGACGCGGCCGAGCGAGGGGGGCCTGCTTGTCCCATCGAATTCTTTTGGTTGAAGTCACCGAATCTGCGGTCTTAGGCACTCGTTCAGATGAGGTTATTCGCGTGTGCTTCTTGGATATTATCAGGGGTTTTAATACTGAGCAAAGATTTCATGTTCAGAATTGACAAAGAACTCTGAAAATCAATCAGATACGCACTTTATAGTGAAACACGAAAAACGCGTCTAATCCTAGTTCTACCACATAAAAAAGGGTTAAAGCCAGTTTCTAGATTTTATATAATCAAAATATTTTCAAGCAAAAGTTAAATAATGAGCGTCTAATCTTCAGTTGGATATGATAAATGAAAGTTTCCCGGGTTAGACTGAGTTATAAAATAATTCTGAATAGAGTATCCATCATATTCATATTATCAATGTTTTTACTCCTCAGCTCAATTGTTCCACAAGTAGCCGCTAATGAAACTGATTGGCCTTTGTTTGCTCACGATGCGAAAAATACCTGTTTCTCAGTTGGTGACGCACCTGACACTAGCAATTTGATTTGGTCTAATGAAGGTCATGGTGGCTGGCAGACGTTTCCATTAGCGGTAGATCAATATCTATACATGTCAATCCCGGATGGAAGCATCTACCAGCTAAACGCTCACACTGGAGAACTTGGATGGGAATACCATACAGGCGCACACGTGGTCCAAATACCCGGTCTAGCATACGGAGATGGCAAGATATACGCGGGATCATATGTAGACCGAAGAGTATACGCTCTTGACAAAGTAGATGGAAGCTTGGATTGGGCTTACGACACCAACGGGGCCATCGGTAGTCCTCCAACCTATTATGATGGAGTAGTCTACGTAGTCTGTCAAGCAGGAAATCTTTACGCATTAGACTCCAACACAGGAACAGAGATATGGGTAGCAAGCCTTGGAGGGTATCTCGGCACACCCGCAATATCTAATGACAGACTTGTTTTAGGGTCGTGGAATGGGCCTGTTCAGGCAATTGACTTGGATACGGGCAGCGTTCTATGGAGTTTCCCAGCAGGAATAGTTAGACCACCAGCAATTCATGAGAATATGGTGATATTCAAGGCAAGAAATGGACCCGTTTACGCGCTTAACGTTATGGATGGCAGTCTAATCTGGGAGCAGGATGGTACATGGGGAGAGGGCGGAAATCCTGCGATAGCATATGGTAGAGTGTTTTTTGTTTGGGGTGGAACAGCAACCGCGTGGTCCCTTGACATCAATACAGGAGATATCCTGTGGGAAGTGAACTACGGATCAGGTATTCCTACAAATGCGCATATCGGAGCAGTAGCAGATGGTAAACTATACTGTGGCGGTGGTCAGAGTATTTATGCCCTAGATGTATCGGATGGCTCAACTATATGGAGTTACAATACAGGTAACGATATGAGTTCATCTCCAACAATCGCTTATGGTATTCTATTTATGGGTTCAGGGAACACGATGCACGCATTTGCGTTAAGACCAGCATTTGTAATTCCAGAAATTCCATATGGAGCAGCCGCATCATTATTGATAATGATTATAGTGTTATTTTGGTATAATTGTTATGCATAATAGTTGTCAGATGGACATCATCCCTTTTCTAAGTTGCACGCGCAACTCAATAAATAAACAACTCCATACTCTTTCCTTCACTTCGCCTTTGACAAAGAACTCTGAATCCATCAGAAGCTTATGCGTGTTTCGTAGTGAAAGGCGAAATAGTCTCTGCCCATAATCTTTTCTTCATTTAATTCAACTCTTGTTCGATCCAAGTTGAGTGAAGCGTACTTCGTCCCGTATGACGATGATATTCATAGAGACCAGTTCTTCAATCTGAACCTGGAGTATCTGTCATGGATAAATGACCTAGTTTACGAGAGGCATGGAATACGGATCAATCCTGGTGGTTCTGTGCGGGAATACTTGGAGAGCGTTTTCCCCAAGATGGCGGTGATAGTGCCGCCTGAGGGGATCATCTACATCATCGAGGTGGAAGGCATGGTAGATGGGATGGGCGTCTTGCGGAGGATCGAGGGGAGTGTGGGGGAGATCAAGCGGATGTATATTCGTCCGAAGATTCGAGGGAAAGGTTATGGTAAGGAAATGTTGAGACGGCTAGAGGATATGGCTAGGGAACTCGGGTTTTCGACTTTGAGGCTTGACACTGGGGACTTTATGGAGGTTGCTCAACATATCTATCGAAAGGCGGGGTTCGTGGAGATAGGTAAGTATTCTGGCGGAGAGTGGGTAGACAGGAACGATACCGAAGATGTCGCATTGTACATGGAAAAGAAATTATAACAAAATTCCAGAACTCCATCTAGATCCTACTCTTTTGTATTATTCGTCTTTGACAAAGGACTCTGAAAAGTAACCCTGATGCATGATTCGCAGTGAACTCTGGAAGATCTACATCGATGAGCGCGGCTTCGCATGGCTCGTCCATGAGTTTTTCCATGACCCCTCAGACGTAGCCCATTGTCTCGAGGTAGTCCGGGAGGTCCCTCACGCTCCCGATTATCCCGTGGGGCCCGGCTCGGAGGAGCCTCTCCCTCGTCTGGGTCCCCGTGAGCACCCCGAGGGTGACTGCGCCCCCGTTCAGTCCCTCCTCTATCCCCTTCGCCGTGTCGTCTATCTTCATCACCCTCGAGGGGTCCTCGACGCCCAGCCTGCCCATCAGGGCGTGGATCATGGCCGGGTCGGGCCTGCTCTTCCCCACCTCCTCGGAGCACGTCCACGAGTCTATAAGCCCCTCCCTCTCCCAGCCTAGGTGCCCCAGGATCCTCTCCGCGACTTCCCGGGGGAACCCCGTGTTCAGGGCGACCCTGATCCCGTGGCCCCGCAGGAAACGGAAGACCCCGCCGGCCCCCCTGATCTCCCCGACCCTATCCGCGTTGTCCAGGAGCACCCCGTTGAAGTAAGCGAAGATCTCCCCCGCCCTCTCCCCTCCCAGCTCCCGGATCACCGTCCACTTGTCCCTCCCCCGCTGCTCGTTGAGCACCTCCATGGGGACCGTCACCCCGTGCCTCCGGAAGGCGTCGTCGTAGCTCTTCAGGACCAGGGGGACGCCGTCGACGACGTCGTCGATCGTGGTCCCCGCCATGTCGAAGACCACCAGCTTCAACCTCTCTGCCCGGGCCATGGGTAAACATTGATTCACATTTGTTTAAATTGGTGCCCGCGTGCGAGTCATTTTAAGGCCCATCGAGGAGCGTATTAGTTCGAGAGCCAAGTCGGGCGGGATGATTAAGAGATGCATAAATTGATGGTGGATGGCGAATCGGTGCCCTGCCGGTTCGTGCTCTTCGACCTCGATGGCACAATCCTCGACGACATGGTGAGATACAGGACCATGGCCAGGGCGCGGTTCGAGGTGATAAGGGACGCCGCAGGGGTTGAGGCCGCGGAGAGGTGGGCTGAGCTCTCCGGGGTGAACGCCGGGGACTACAGCGTCGACCTGATGGGGCCCCTCGCGAAGGCTCCCCGCAAGGAGGACATCACTGTGGGGGCTGCTGCCCTCTGGCCCCGGGGCTACAGGTGGTACGAGGCGATGGAGGCTGCCCGGGAGCTCTACGAGGAGGCCGACAGGCTCCAGGAGACCCGGTACGTCCCGATACTATTCGAGGGGGTGGCCGAGGCCCTCCGGGCACTGAAGGGGGCCGGGTTGAGGCTGGGCATCGCGACCAACGGGAGCGGCGTTGCTGCGAGGGGGCTCATGGCCGTCCACGGGCTCGAGGGGCTCTTCGAGGTCTTCGTGGGGGCCGACATGGTGGAGGAGGGGAAGCCGGACCCCGAGATGATACTCCTCTCCTGCGAGATGGCGGGGATCCCGCCGGCCGAGACGGTCTACGTCGGGGACTCCCCCGCCGACATGATGGCGGGGAGGTCCGCCGGGTGCGGGGCCGTGATAGCCGTGAATCACCTGGAGGACGAGGAGCTCACGAGGCTCGCGGACATCGTGACCGAGTCCGTGGCTAATCTCCGGGCATCCTGAAGGCTCGGGGAGGCCCTGGAGCCTCTCAGCCCTCTCCGGGCATCTTCTTGTCTCCGATCACCCTGGTGATCACCAGGGATATGCCGAAGGTCACGAGGGCGAAGAGGGCCATGATCCAGAAGACCGCCTCGAGGCTGAAGTTGTCCGCGAGGTAGCCCGCGATGGTGGTGGAGACCGAGCCCAGACCGAAGGCGAAGAAGAACATGACCCCGTAGGCCATCCCCATGAGGGCGCTGGGGGTGATGCTGCTCAGCAGGGTGGTCATGGTGGGCTGGTGCCCGAAGAAGAAGATCCCGTAGACGAAAAGGAACCCCACGACGCCGAAGGTCGAGGGGACCAGGAGGAGGCTCAGCATGCTCACCACCATCCCCGCCGAGGCCACCACGAGGAACCTCCGTGGGGTGTACCTGTCCGCGGCCCAGCCCCCGAAGAGCTGCCCCGGGGCCCCGAAGAAGAGGAGGGCGGAGGCGTAGAAGGCGGCGAGCTGCCCCGTGAACCCCCGCTCCAGCACCAGGAAGGTGGGGAAGAAGAGCTCCACCCCCCTCTGGAAGAGGCCGATGATGACGTTGTAGAGGATGAGTATCCAGAGCCCGGGGATCCTGAGCACATCGACGAGGGGCGTCCTCTCAGCTTGCTGGGGCTCGTGGGCTGACGGGATCCTCCGCATCAGGAGGCTCGTCGCGACGGAGACGGCCCCGAAGAATACGAAGGCGTAGCGCCAATGGAATGTGACCCCGATGAAGTAGGCGATGGCCGGGGTGAACATCTGGCCCACGCTCCCCGAGGCCCCGTGGATCCCCATGGACCGGGCGGTGTTCTCGGGGAAGAGCTTCGCGATGAGGGTGTTCGCCGTGGGGTGGTAGAGGCTCGCGGCGAGGGCCACCACCCAGAGCCCCGCAGTGAAGGAGGTTATCTCCCCGGGGAGCAGGAAGATGACCGTGGCGGCCCCGGCGAGGCCGATGCTGACGCTCGCGACCCTGACGTGGCCGATGCGGTCGGAGAGGGGCCCCCCGATGAGGGCTCCCAGGCCGTAGAGGAAGAAGGCGACGGTGGAGACTGCCCCGATGGTCTGGAAGGAGGCCCCGAGGTCCCGGGAGATGTCGTCCAGGAGGGGCGGGAGCACAAGGAACAGGGAGTGGTTCAGCGAGTGGGCCAATCCCAGGAGTAGAAGCGCACCGTCCCCCCGTTTCATGGCCCTCAACTCCTTCAGAGACCACCTTAGCCCCAGATAAGGGTTGCAGTGAGGGTTCAAACCCGGCTACCGGTGCTGATGTTACCCGACGATTTCCTTCTTTATGCCAAAACTGTAGACTTATCTGAGCGCCCATCAGACATGAATCCATGAGGAACGTCTACGTTGTAACCCATGCACAGTCGCTCCACCATATCGAGAGGAGAGTCGGTGGCTGGTATGACACGTCTCTGACTGACCTCGGAAGAGAACAGGCAGAAAAAACCGGGCAATTCCTAAAATCAGCCGTCGACTCAACGGATGTCCAGTTGTTCTCATCCGATCTGAAGCGTGCGGCGGAAACAGCGGAGATAATTGGCAAACACCTCCGAAAGCCGGTCACGCTGGACTCGAGGCTGAGAGAAATGAGCTATGGGGACGCAGAAGGAAAAACACAAAGCTGGTTCAAAGACCGGATCGAGCCTCAGCCCGCAGATGGTAACAGGCTTGACCACAGGGTCTACACTGGCGCTGAGAGTCGGTTTGAGGTCGGGGAAAGAGTCAGCGCGGCGTTGACTGATATCCTCGAAAAAGGTGCCCGGGACGCGGTGATTGTATCCCACGGGTTCGCATCCACTTTCCTGATCATGGCTTGGATGAAGGTCCCGGCGGATCACATGGATTACTGCAGCTTCTCTGCGAAACCCGGAAGCGTCACGATGCTACACGAGGACGACCTGTTTGGCAATCGCACATTAACCTATCTATGCAACACGGCCCACCTCGAAATCTAGATCAGTTGCATCCGGTCATTCGATGACACTTCATAATAATCGAAAGCAGAAAAACCACCAGACTAATGCAGGGGGGCGAAACCCGCCAGTAGCGGAGCCATCTCTCATCTCTTTCCCCTTTGGTGTAGGATGTCAGAGCGCGCCAGCGAAGCCGGTCACATGTTGGCGACCACGGGGATGACCTCCTTCCCGATGGTCTCGATGGGCGTTATCTCGTGGGCGTTGGGCATGTTGAAGATGGCTTGATCTATCCCGATCTCGGCGAGCCCCTCACACAGCTCGACAAGCTCGCCTGCACTCATCGCATCGGGGGCGATCTTTATGGTTCCTAGGGTCGTCTTCTCGATCTCCCCGTAATCCCGTCCCACGTTCTCGCAGTGCCGCCTCAGCACATCCAGTTTCCCGGTTAGGACCTCGACGCGGTTCTCATAACGATCCCGCCAACGGGCTGAGAACTCCTCCAACGGCGTACCAATATGCAGGTTACAGGCGTCTCCATACAGGGCCACATATTTGAGGGTCTTCTTCTCCCCCTCGCCGCCGATTAGGATGGGAGGGTGAGGCTTGGAGAGGGGCATGGGGCTGAGGAGGGGCTCCTCGAGCCTGTGGTACTCGCCTTCGAAAGTGCGTGTGTCCCCGCTCCACATGTGCTTCACTATCTTGAGGGTCTCCTCGAAGCGTCCCATCCGCTCGTTCAAGGAGGGGGGGAAGGGCACCCCCATCGCCGCCGACTCGAGCCTATCCCAGCCGGCTCCGATGCCGAGGATGGCCCTGCCACCGGTGAGGACGTCGAGGGTCGTCACTGTTTTCACCAGCACCCCCGGGTAGCGGTAGAAGGAACTCGTGACCATGAGCCCGAGTCTAACGCGTCGGGTGAGGGCCGCGAGGTAAGCCAGCGTGGTGTATCCCTCAAGCATCGGGTCGCCGGCGGGACCGAATCCCTGGCGTACCTGGTAAAAGTGGTCCATGGCCCACAGGGTGGAGAGTCCGCCGTCGTCAGCGGCTCTCGCCATCTTGCCGAGGATGGGCCCTGTGTTCTCCGGGCTCCCCGGCCAGTTGAACCATGGGACCTGTAACCCTATCTTCATGTTATTCAATTATCGTGGGAGCACATCATAAGTTTGTCCCATCTTGTGCTTGGGAACGCATGATGAGTGGGAGATGAAGATGCCCCGTCATCATCACACCTGTTGTCTCGAATCCTACTTGTGGGAAGAAATCTCCCGCATGACCGCCCCACGTTGCTCGAGGCCTAAGATTCGCCGGCGAGGAAGGCGTCGAAGGACCTCGCCATGAGGGCTCCCTGCCCCATGCAGTATTCCTTGGTGACGCTGCTCTCCGACATCTCGAGGGTGACGCTCAGAACGCCCCAGAGATCGAATGACTCCACCCTCACGGTGCCCTGGGTGGTGGTCCTCTCGACCCCGTCGTAATCGGTGAATTCCTGGATGGACTCGAGCAGCGACTCCAGCCTGTCGCCGTACTCGGGATACACATATTCCTCCGGTACCACGATGGCGAAAGGCCGGTAGGAGCCGCTGCAGTGGAAATCCGCCAGGAGATCTGTCTCGTTCTCGTCCAGCCACTCCCGCATCGCCTCGTACACCTGTGCGACCTCGGGCTCCATCCCTGGGCCGTCGTCCCACTCCCTGTTCAGGTCGCATCCGTCGGAGTCGTACCTCGTGTAGCCTTCAACAACTCCATCCGGGTTCAACATGGGATTGATCTTCCAAACATATCTCCTCCGGAGGCTGGGATCGGACAGGACATGGTCGATGAGGCCCTTCACGACCCACATCCCGGACGTCTCGCTGCTATGGTGCCCCGCCGTGATCCAGATCGTCTGCTTGCCTTCGGGAGCGATGGATTGATCGGTGATGGTGAGGAGCTCGATGCGGTGGCCGTCGCTGCTCGAACCCAGGGACTCCCTTTCAACATATGGGAGGCCCTCGATGGAGCCCAGATACTCCTCGAGTTCGGAGTATTTGTAGGGGGTCGCGGCGGCGATCCAGACCGTGTCCCGCTCGAATCTCTGTTTGAACGTGAAGGCATTCGTTATCCGCACGTCTTCGATGAACGACCAGTTCTCCTGGTCATACGAGTAAACGGGCCTCGTGCGCGGGTTGTAGCCGAAAAGGGACTCATCGAAATTAGCGATCCGGAATGTGACTTCCTGGCCCGAGGCGTTCTCGAGTTTGAAGTGGAACCAGTGGCATATGCTCGCGTTGACGTCGCGTTCGAGCATGTATGTGAACTCGTTCACGTTGCTCCTCCCGAAGTGGGCTCCCGACCCCGACTCGATGTCCGTTTCAATGTCGGACAGCTGGAGACCCGCATCGCCGTAATATGCGGTGAACGACGCGATGAGAAAGCAGAGGGCGAACGATAACGCTATTGTCGTTTTCATTTTGCGGCGGATCTTACTGGATGAGAGCCAATAAAAAACAAGCGTGCCGGTGTGCGAAAAAAGCCTTATTTAGTTTTTTTCAAGTATCAGTTCTGTTTCAGGAAATGGCAGATCCTGTAGTATCCATAAATCGAATCACAGTAGGAGAAATCGCATTTGTCCTAGATATTCAACGGGATTGTTATGGTGACGGGTACGTCGAGGATAGCAATACTTTTTCCCGAATGATCACCCTCTATCCGCAGGGCTGTCTCGGAGTCAGCGTCGACGGCAGCCTTGCAGGATACGTCTTCTTTCATCCCTACCGTGAAAATGTGGTTAAGCCCCTTGATTTCTCGCTGAATCTGGATGGGACGGAGGATTGCATGTATCTACACGATATGGCCGTTCATCATCGATACCGTGGAATGGGCCTGACATGGATGCTGATGGAGAGGGTCGATCATGAGACGAGGAGGAGAGGCTTCGAGGTGCAGTGCCTAGTGGCAGTCCAGAATAGCCGGGATTTCTGGAGTAAATATGAGTTCAGAACAGCGAGAAAAATCGAGAGATATGGGGAGGGCCCGGCTTACTATATGAAAAGATGTCTCTAGTCAGATGATAAAAACGGGCGTGCGCCACTCTGGAGTATTTTCGACACCACCTCTGATAATGTCAAGGCAAGTCGAATTGACATGCCCCTCCGAGCCAGCTCGGGATGCCCAGCTCCCTCCAGGTGACAAAGGCGGGTTCCGGTTCCGAGAATCAGTGTTCACGGGTCCCGACGAGGGTGACTGATCTCCCGTCTCCGTGATCCATAACGTTCATGAGTGATGGAAGCGTTTAAAACCGCGAATAGGCCGGGTAAAGACGATGACCGAGGAGGTCCAGGAGTTCCTGAGTGAGGAGCTCCTACGCCACGCCAGGATCCACGGCTTCGCGTTCCTACTGGAGGAGAGGGGCCTCCTCGACGAGTGCTGCGAGCGCTTCGGGCTCACCCGGTCCCAGGCCCTCTGGGAGATGACCCTCTTCATCCAGGAGAACGGGGGCCCCGAGGGGGACCTCGCCATCATCGAGAAGGACGGGGACCGATTCTTCCAGTGGAGGTTCGTGGAGTGGCCCTCCTGGCTGCCCCGGTACATCCGGAAGCCCAGGTGGCACAGGGAAGACAAGCGCCAGCTCGTAGACTTTTGACCCCGGGGCCTCGGCCCGAAATGGCAATGCTATAAACGGATGAGGACACGATCTCCCCCGATATGAGCCCGAAGAGATTCCCCGAGGGCTTCCTCTGGGGCACTGCGACCTCCGCCTTCCAGGTGGAGATGGGGAGAGGGGCCCCCGCAAAGGAATCCGACTGGTACACATGGGTTCACGACGGGGACAACATCGCCGCAGGGCGGGTGAGCGGGGACACCCCCCTCGACGGGCCGGGCTCCTGGGAGCTCTACCCCGAGGACTTCAGGATAGCCCGGGAGGAGCTGGGAAACAATAGCATCCGGCTCTCCCTGGACTGGAGCAGGCTCTTCCCCTGGTCCACGGAGGCGGTCGATGTGGGCGTGGAGCGGGACGAACACGGGAACGTCTGCGGCGTCTCCGTCGACGAGGGGGCCATGGAGGAACTCCGAGCCCTCGCGAACCCCTCCGCCGTCGAGGGGTACCGGGAGATGCTATCCGAGGCCAACCGGGTAGGGCTCACAGTCTTCCTCACCCTCTACCACTGGCCCATCCCCCTCTGGCTCCACGACCCCATCGCCTGCAGGGACGACTTGGAGGGGGCCACGAGGAGGGGCTGGCAGGACCAGGGCACCATCGTCGAGTTCGCCAAGTACGCCGCGTTCGCCGCCAACGCCTTCGGGAACCTCGTGGACCTCTACGCCACCATCAACGAGCCCCGGATCGTGAGTCAGCACGGTTACATGACGGAGCGCGGGGAGTTTCCGCCGGGGCTCAACGACCCCGGCCCCTTCAGGGTCTCCATGAGGAACCTGGCCCTGGCCCACGGGGTCGCCTACGACCAGGTGAAGAGATGGGACACGGCGTCCATCTCGGGGAAGGGCCCTGCGACGGTGGGGGTCGTGGTGGTGCTGATGCACTACGAGCCTGCAGACACCTCTAGCCCCGCTGATGTCTCGGCTTGTGACTTCGTCCGGTACATGTACAACGAGTGGTACCTCAACGCCATCATCAAGGGAGACTACGACCTGGACCTCGACGGGCTTATCCAGCCCGATGAGCAGTGGCCCCACACCATCAAGGGATGCGACTTCATCGGGGTCAACTACTACGCCCGGTGGCTCGTGAGGCACGCCGATAAGGGCTGGGGGAGGTTCGACTACGAGATCACCACGGGGGAGGGGGAGATATCCGAGTACGGGTGGGAGACCTACCCCCAGGGGCTGAGGCACTCCCTGGAGTGGGCCTACGACCATTACAGGCGCCCCATCTATATCGCCGAGAACGGTTTAGCCGACTCGACGGGGGAGAGGCGGACCCGCTACCTCCTGGACCATCTCAAGGTGCTCCACGACGTCATCCAGGGCGGCGTCCCCGTCCGGGGCTACTTCCACTGGTCCCTCATCGACAACTTCGAGTGGGCAGACGGCTACAAGATCCCCTTCGGCCTCTACAGGGTTGACAGGGAGACCAAGGAGCGCATACCCACAGAGTCAGCAGCAGTCTACAGGGAAATAGCTAGAGGAAACGCTCTGCCCGAATGGAATGTGAAAAACTCCGGGTAATCTATGGAATTAGATGTGAAAAATGTCCGAGCCCTGGTTGGCTCAGCGGATCTCCATCTCGATATAGACTTCGCTGGGGACCCGGATCCGCATGATGCTCCGCATCACCCGCTCCCGGGCGTCCACCTCGATGAGGCGCTTGTGCACCCGCATCTCGTAGCGGTCCCATGTGTTGCTCCCGTCCCCGCAGGGCGTCTTCCTCGTGGGGACCACGAGCTTCTTGGTGGGCAGAGGTATGGGCCCGACTATCTTGACGCCGATCTTCTTGGCGATGTCCTTGATCTCCTGGCAGACGTCGCCGAGCTTCTCGGTGTCCGTGCTTGTCAGCTTTATCCTCGCCCGTTTCACCATGGTTGACGCTTCCTGTCTCTTCGAACCCGTAACTTAAATGTTCCGCAGAAGGGGTAGCCCCGGGGGCTACTCCTCGACCTCGAGGACCACGCCGGCGCCTATCGTGGTGCCCATGTCCCTGAGCGCGAAGCGGCCCAGCTGGGGGAAGTCTGTGTACTTCTCCAGGGATACTGGCTGCAGGGGCACGAGTCTGACCACGGCGGCGTCGCCTGTCCTGAGGTAGCTCGGGTTCTCCTCGACGACCTGCCCGCTGCGGGGGTCGATCTTGGAGATGAGCTTGTCGAAGCGGACCGCGACCTGGGCCGTGTGGATGTGGAGCACCGGGGTGTAACCCTCGGCGACCGCTGTGGGGTGGTGGATGATGAATATCCTGCCGTCGAAGGACTTGGCGACCTTGGGGACGTCGTTCAGGTATCCTGCGACGTCTCCCCTCTTGATCTTGTCCCTAGCGATCCCCTTCACGTTGAAGCCGATGTTGTCCCCGGGGCCCGCCTCGCTCATCCTCGTGTAGTGGGTCTCGATGGTCTTGACCTGGCCCTGCTCCTTGCTGGGCATGAAGATCAGGGTGCTGTCCATCTTGAGGGTGCCCGTCTCGATCTTTCCGACCGGCACGGTACCGACCCCCCTGATGGAGTAGACCTCCTGCACGGGGATCCTGAGGGGCTTGTCCACGGGCTTCTCGGGGACCTCGAACTCGTCGAGGGCCTCGATCACCGTGGGTCCCTTGTACCAGTCCATCTTTTCGCTCCTGTTGAAGAGGTTGTCGCCGGTCCAGCCGCTGGTGGGGACGAAGTGGATCTTGTCCGTGTTGTAGCCGACCGTCTTCAGCAGCCGGGTCATCCCGTCCTTGACCTCCTCGTACCTCTGCTCGCTCCAGTCCACCGAGGCGTCGTCCATCTTGTTGACGGCGACGACGAGCTGGTTGACCCCAAGGGTCCTGGCCAGGAATGCGTGCTCCCTGGTCTGGCCGCCCGGGTTGGTGCCCGCCTCGTACTCTCCCCGTTTAGCGGAGATGAATATGACGGCTCCGTCGGCCTGGCTGGCTCCCGTGACCATGTTCTTGACGAAGTCTCTGTGGCCCGGGGAGTCGATGACCGTGAAGAAGTGCTTGGCAGTCTCTAGCTTGTAGAAGGCCAGGTCGATTGTGAGGCCTCTCTCCCGTTCCTCCTTGAGCTTGTCCAGTACCCATGCGTATTTGAAGGACTCCTTTCCGAGGGCTTTGGCCTCTTCCTCGAAGTCTCTAATCACTTTCTCGCTGATTGCTCCGGCGTCGTAGAACATGTGTCCGATGCTAGTGCTCTTTCCGTGGTCTACGTGACCGATGATGATCAGGTTAAGGTGTGGCTTTTCCCTACCACTCATTCTGAAATCTCCTACCCTTGAAACACAGCATGCCAAATAAAAACCTATAGGTTACCGTCGAAAAAGGCGAAAATATCCTAGATAACGGACAGGAACTATAGTTTAAAGCCTAAAATTGGGCACAAGGAAGCGGACGGGCCCTCAACTATTACGATAATCCCCCCTTATCAAGACCCCTACTACCCTTGATCGACCATCCCGGCATCGGGCGCGCAGAGCAGGATTAAGTCATATATAATCTCAGAGGAAATATCTTTACCACATAGAGGAGTCCTGAACGATGCCAAAAGTGTCGATCGAAATAACGGATATACTTGAAGAAGGAACGTGTCCGGCGGGGCATAAAATAGGTGAAACATTCGAATACCCTGAGGACAGGGGAAAACTCTGCCCGGCGGCGTTCAATTCGATCTACCCATACATCAGGGTGATGGAATCGGGAGGAGCATTCCCATTCTTCGATGAGCCCGATGCCCATTCCGCCTGCTGTCCCGACTACAAACGCCCAGTCGTCTTCAAGATCTCACGCAAGTAAGCATCTGACTAGAGCCCCCTTTTTTTTGTGCATCATCTCAGATGCTGATTCTAGTGAGGATGAGAGCTGGAATAGCGTCTAGGGATATCTGATTCATGTTTCACAACGAAATTTGCATGAGATACTTTTCAGTCCTTAGCAATGCTGCCACAGGATAATCCTGCTTGTAACCTCCATGGGCTCGTTCAATCCCGGAAAATCGTTCACAGGAAACTGCGCGCGCATACACTAACAAAAGTGTTACATCAGCGCACGATTAAAACAAGCAATCAGAGGTCAACGATTTACCGAAAACTTGACGACTAGTCTTTCCTCCCACTTAATTTAGGCTACAGATCGGTTGAGTGAAAGAGGCTCTTCGCGCGCTGCCCACGAGATTTCTCTCTTCACTTATCCTCGCTCGCTCAACTCATGAATACGGTTCTTTATTTTAGCATACTCCGTTTTTACATCGTATTCTATTCGTTCCTTGAACTTCTCAAGGTCTCCTTCTTTCCATTTGCTCCCTCTGTATCCGCTCCTCAGAATCATGCTGAGGATGTCGTCAAGAACCTTTTCTAACTCGGGGGGCACATCCTTCAGGAAAGGCGTCGTCGCCATACCGTAGAGTACAAAGTCCGCTGTGAGGTCGAAGAACTTTTGCATCCCCGGGAGCAGTAGGAAATACTCGACCAGACTATTATAGAACATCGAGACCTCTGGATCGGGTTTCGTCCACAGTCCATCCTTGGGATGCTCGTAGGGCAGGTTTGATAGATCGTAGATGTAGCTGGCGTCGCCCAGACCTTCCTCGTGCGCCCTCTTCAAATGAACGATTTTGTACGGGTCATATCCCATGAGCTGACACGCAACGGCGTCGGCTGCGACGACATCTTTGGATGCTATCACCGTCTGGGTGTACACCGGCGTGCACGACAGTGGCCCCCAAGAATCACCGCCCACGGTTCCATCTATCACAGTCAGGTTTGGGGTGAAGGCTCTGTTCACGTCACAGATCACCTCCTCGATTCCGAACCTGTGATACTTCGCCTTATTCTTCTGGGGAAATGTGCCATACATGTTTTTCATGCCGATGGTGATGCTGGTGAGGAGATGGGTCTTCATGGTGGGGACCGAGATGATGACATCAGCATCGACTAGTTCCTTGGAGACGGGAACGATCCCCGTGGCACTATCCTTGCCGAAGTCGAAGTAGACCCTTTCCGTCTGTGTGAGGTTCACGAGCGGGACGTTCATTCGATCAGCCCACTCCATCCAGCCCTGTTCCTCCGCCACCGGCTCGAACTGAGTCCAGATCATGTCGGCATCAACCACGAAGGGCTCAGCGTTCACCTCCCTGACCATCTTGACCAGCTCCTCCACGACCTCATGGCAGGTGAAGCTGCCCTCGATCTTCGGGTTTCCTCCGCAGATGTTGGGCTTGATGAGGACCCTATCACCCTCCTTCACGAAGCTCCTCATACCGCCGAGGGCTTCGACTGCTTCCCTCGTGATCTGACTCGGTATTGGACCTCGCCGGACCGCAATTTCCGTGTCGGGTTTCTCCTTCTTGCTCTTGACGTCTTCGTAGGAGACAGTTTGGAGTATGAATGCTCCCACGTCTTGGCGGAGGGCGAAAATATAGCCCAGGGAGTGCCACACCGGATAGAGGAGGAACATCAAGATGACGAGGGAGACGGGGACCTCGGTCTTATCGATCCCGGTAATGAGCGTGTGGAACATCCAGACGGAACCCTCTCTGTAAGGCAGTGGCCAGGGAATAACATCCATGTATAACATAGAGCTTATTCCAACAAAGAGTAGAACCGAGACCACGACTCCCGCTAAAACGGTGGATTGGAGGTTCCACCTGCGTCTCCTCGAGACGTGATACAGGAACATACCCAGAATGAATAGCGTGGGTGGATCGAGGAAAAAACTCA
Organism: Candidatus Bathyarchaeota archaeon; assembly: GCA_016783485.1. Taxonomy (GTDB): domain Archaea; phylum Thermoproteota; class Bathyarchaeia; order TCS64; family TCS64. The sequence continues at coordinate 10,907 of JADHWM010000014.1, read as the reverse complement.
GGCAGGGCTCCTCCAGATAATTACTACTATTGTATGCATCTCAAGAAATTAAAAGGTCTCATGATGCCGTCCGCTCATAGGCGAGAGGTTTTATTAGCAGGACCGAGATTTTTGACTCCGTGAATTACACGAATCCGCTAATCGTTCTCGTATTGATCTCTGCCACAACAGTGTCTTTCTTCTGGGGAGGATATCACACCCTGATGCCTTTCATGTTCCTCACAGGTCTCGTTCTCGCATCGGTAGTCTCCCTCTGGTCCTCGTTGTACATGGAGACCAAGAGCCTTGTCACCTTGACCGTAGTGACTATAGCATTGGCGGTGGTGGACGAGTACGCACACACCTCGTCAGGGGCTTTCAGATACTTCGACGGGATGACCCCCTCACCCCTCACGGTGTTCGGGTGGAGCTTGCTAGTCTTAGGTATCATTGCCATCGCCCGATTCCTATATCAACGAGTTCCTTTGGGAGTCCTAGATGGCAGCGCATTGAGGAGTCTGTTGGTTCTGATACCCGTCCTCCTTCTCATCGTAAGCGTATGGGCCCAAGGATACCTGCGTTTCTTCGACTCGTCGCTAGTATTTGTTTACATCTTTCTCGTTTCTGCGAGTCTCCATTACTCATACTTGCACCGGTTTGGCTGGAGTATGTGGGTTGTGACATCCAGCTTGATCTTTAGTGCCGTGATGGAGTATCTGGGAGGGATAGAGGGCCTTTGGGTTTACCAGTTCAATGAGCCCATGGCGATATTCATCGTTTTTACATGGACCTTAAGGATTTTTACCATCCTCGCAGTCTCCTCACTCCTCGGTGTAGAGATTCAGGAGTAAGCATGGATCCCTGCATAACCAACCTAACGGATTCGATCAATCCCGGAAAATCGTTCACAGGAAACTGTGAATGAACGAGCACAGCCCCGGGACCCGGCTATCCACAAAGTTTAAAGATGCCCCGCTGCACGGCATAGCTGATTCCATGGCTAACGGGATGTACGCAGGCCGACGCCTCAAAAAGATCCGCAGGCAGATGCGCTACAAGAGCAAGGACTACACCCTCCGCCTCAAGCGCCGCAACGACAAGAAAGGCCTCCTAGAAGGCGCCCCCATGGGCAGAGGCATCGTCCTCCAGAAGGTGGGCATCGAGTCCAAGCAGCCCAACTCAGCCATCCGGAAATGCGTCAGGGTCCAGCTCATCAAGAACGGCCGCCTCGCCACCGCATTCCTCCCCGGCGACGGAGCCCTAAACTACGTCGATGAGCACGACGAGGTCACCATCGAGGGCATCGGGGGACCCCGAGCCAGATCCATGGGAGACATCCCCGGAGTCCGCTTCAAGGTCAAATCCGTCAACGGCGTACCCCTACACCTCATGGTCGTAGGAAAAGTCCGGAAGCCCATGCGCTGAGACGCCTAAACCCTATTCTCGCCTAGCCTCATGGCGGGCACCAGATTCACCAGCAGCAGAGCCGATGCCAGGTACAGGCAGGGGGCCATCCCATACGCCTCGAACACCGCAGCCATCACTATTGGCCCGAGGATCGACCCCAGGTCAAAGAACGTCCTATACGTCCCTATGGCCGCCCCCCTCTGATCGGGCTCCACCGACTCCGCAGCCAGGACCGGGCTCACGATCCAGATAGCCCCCGTCGAGATCCCCAGCACGAATATGACGGCGGCGATCCCCCAGAAAGATGAGACGAACCCCAGAGCCAATATGAGCGCAGCCGTCGCCCCCAGCCCGAACAACATCACGGGCTTCCTCCCCACCCGATCCGAGATAGTTCCCATCGTGAACATCGCGATCACGAACCCCACTGAACGGAAACCCATCAAGAGACCGACATCCGTGAGGGAGATACCCAGGCTCTCCACGGCGAACAGCGGGAAGATCGTCATGAGGATGCCGACGCTCATCACGAACTCGGCGAAGGTGGCGCTGGAGACGATGAGCAGATTCCGATTCCTGATGACCGCCCGGATATCGGAGAACGACAGGGTGGAACCCGCAACCATCCTCCCCGACTCCTCCCGGATATGAGGGAGCACAACCAATGGAACCATGGAGAGCAGAATCAACCCCGCGGAGACGAGGAAACTCGTACGGAAATCAAAAATCGCAGCCAGATAACCGCTGAACGCCGAGCCCAGAATAGTCCCCCCGAACTCGATCCCCTGGAAGACGCCCATGGCACCCCCGCGGCGCTCCGCATCAAACAGATTCAAAACGAAAGTGGTGGCCACCGCGAAAAACAGGGGCGCCCCGATCCCCATCAGCGCCCTCGCAAGAACGAACTGGAAAGGATCCCTGGCCAACGCGCTCAAGAGAGCCCCCACCACATTCAAACCCAGCCCCACCACCATGGAACGGAAATACCCGAACCTCTGAGAGATCAACCCGCTCGGAATCTCCAGCAGAATCCTGCTCACCCAGTACCCCGCAACCGTGAACCCGATAACAACCCCCGACGCCCCCAACTCCCTGGCAAAGAGAGGGATAACAGTGGACAGGAGACTCATGCTCAACATCGACATGAGGGCCACGCCGCAGAGGACGAAATAAGCCCGCGAGTAGCCCTTGAACGACATACCAACACACACCTGGCACCCCGGCTAAAAGGATGGCGCTCCTCGGTAACCCTTTTATTCCGGTTTCGTGTCACCATCTCTGGTTCAACGGAAGACGTGACACCATGAGCGCACAGGCGACAGAGACTCCCAAGCTATTCGGGGAGTGGACATTCGACGAGATCACGGTGAGAGACATCGGACTCCAGAGGTACCTGAACCTCGAGCCCATCTACCTCCCCCACTCCGGTGGGAGGCACACGGCCCGGAAATTCAGGAAATCCGACATGAGCATCGTGGAACGCCTCATCAACGCCCTGATGCGCCCCGGCGGTAGCGGCGGCGACAAGATCCGCCTCATCAGCGTCGTCCGCAACGCATTCAAGATCATCAACATAAGGACAGGGCGCAACCCCATCGAGACCCTGGTCAGGGCCGTCGAGAACTCCGCCCCCAACGAGGACACCACCCGCATCGGCTACGGCGGGGTCGTCTACCGCCTCGCCGTCGACATCAGCCCCCAACGCCGCATCGACCTCGCCCTTAGATACATCGTCAGGGGGATCAGGGACTCCACATTCAGCAACCGCCTCACACTGGAAGAGATCCTCGCCTCCCAGCTCGTAGCAGCCGCCAACAACGACGGCAACGCATTCTCCGTCCGCAGGAAACGGGAAGTCGAGAGGATCGCCCTCTCATCCAGGTAAACCCGAGAGTACTTTCAGAGAAGGCTCCCCAGCAGGAACCCGAAGAGCCCAGACAGCATCAACGGCAGCACCCGGTTTTTAACCATTCTGCTGTTCTCCCGACTCGGCTCCCTGAGCAGGGAGACCGAGAGGTAGATCAACCCCAGATCCGTTACCGCCACGAAGGGAATGTACCAGAACGAGACAAGCCCCAGGTAGACCGGGACCACGGAGACCAGAACCGCCATGGCATAACAGGCCGCCGAGACCCACGCAGCGGCAGACGGACCCCTCGAGACCGCCACGGTCCTGATCCCCGACGCCCTGTCCCCCTCGACATCGACGATCCCCTTCGTCACCTCCCTCCCGGTGTTAGCGAGGAACGCAACGAGGGCGAAGAGCAGGGAGTGGCTCAAGCCCGCCTCCCCTCCGATGAATCCCCCGTAGACGAAAGGAAGAGCGATACACCCGCTCACGATCAGATTACCGGGGAGCCCCGTCCGCTTCCCCACCGTCGAATACACCATCATCCCCACCCAAGCCAGGACCGCGATAGTCAGGTTACTCGGACCAGTAAACCAGGCCGCCCCTAGCCCCAGCAAGCTGAATACACCAGTGACAGCCAGCGCCTCCCCCGGGGACACCGCCCCGCTGGGGATGGGTCGCCCCGGCTCGTTTATGGCGTCGATCTCCCTGTCATAATAGTCGTTTACCGCCATAGCGCTCCCGCTCAGGAAGAAACCCGCCATAAACGCCAGTGACAGCTCCTGGACCGAGGAGGGGAGCAGCGACCCCCCGCCGATGGCCGCCCCCACCAGCACCGCGAACCCCATCATCACCGAGTTCACGGGCCTCACGATACGGAACAGGCCACCCAGGGAGACCATACCGTATCGAGTCTCCAACAGGAAAGATATTAACCCTGCTCCCCAAGAGCAAGGGTTAGTTTAAATTTATTCTGAACCATATGTCTCAACGAGGACAATGGAGCTAACGGCTTTCCACCTGACGCAAAGAGCAACAGTCAAGACCACCGAGTTTTACGTCGCATCAATACCCGCAATCGAGCTCATAGAGAGGTGCGCCATAGACCGATGGACCCCCGGGAGCACCAGGGGCTATCAGAGGCTCCCCCAGGAGAACCGGTTCAGGCAGAAACCGGGCTCAATAGTGAGGTACCTCACGAAAGATCTGGGGTGCTTCCCCACGGCGATACTCGTCAACGTGAGGGGCAACATGACATACCACATGGAACAGGACCTGGGCTGGTCCAGCATAGGCCGTCTGGATATCGATGACGGCGAGAAGCTCTGGCTCCTCGACGGCCAGCACCGGGTCGAGGCCCTGAGGAGGGCGAAGGAGACCAACTCGAAATTCGAGAACTATCCCGTTGTGGTCTCGATCCTCCGGCTCCCCAATAGATTCGATGAGCTCATGCACTTCTATCTCGTCAACCGCAGGCAGCGGGGAGTCCCCATCGACCTAGTCTACAGGCACCTCCAGCTAATGCTCAGAGAGAGGGGAGAGATCTGGCTCCAGGAATTCGAGGGCAAAGCCGGCCTCTACAGGGGGAAAGCCGCCGAAATAGTCGACATGCTCAACGATGATCCGATGTCACTCTGGAAGGGACGGATCAGACAAGTGACGGAGACCAGGCGAGACGAACACCTCGTGAGGGACCGGACAATGATCAAGCTCATCGCGGACATACTCAGCACCAGGGTATGTGTAAGGCTCACCAACGAGGAGGCGGCGGACCTCCTCGTGGACTACTGGAACTCGATAAACCGCCTCTACCCAGAAGTCTTCGCAGACCCCAGAGCGTACACCCTCCTCGGGGATCAGGGCATAACCAGCCTCCACATGTTATTCCCCGCAGTCTACGGGAAATGCATGGAAGATGGGATCGTCACTGGGGACCGGATGACCGAGATCCTCGGCAAACTGAAGAAGGAGACCCCTGACCACCCAACACCCATTTACAGGGCCCCCATCACCCTCGGCCACTGGTCCAGGGAGAAGGGACCCCTAGAGTTCACGAAAACGGACAGGGCCAGCATCAGGGAGCTCTACAGGAATCTCCAGGAGAAAATAATCGTCCAGGAGACTAGGCCCTCTCGAGCCTGACCGGATCCCCGCTGGCCACACTCTTGAATGCCCGGGGGTCGCCCTCGACCCTCCCGAAGACATTCACGGGGCTCGCAGGCCTGATCTCGTCCCCCCTGCTCGCCGGGGTCGGCCCGAAGAAGATGCAGAAGGCGCCCCCGGGAGGCCAGTACCCGAGGTCCCCCATCTCCACGACCTCCCTGGGGTCCTCGGCGTCAGCATCCACGGGAATCGAGAAGTAGATCTCATCACCCCAGGTGCTGGCCTTCGCCTCCAGGGGGAGGGCATCCCAGATGGCCCGGGCCGTTTCGGGGCTCCCACCGGTGAACTCGGCGAACATCTCCCCGCAGGAGGGAGACGAGATCCTGATCCTCAACCCCGCGACACCTACGCCGGGAGGGCCAAGACCTCGAGGACCGCGAGCTCAGCATCGGGATCCGTGTCGAGCAGCCCCTCCGGCGTCGAGGGCCTCACCACGAGCGCCGTATCCAGCCTACCCCCCGCCCCCCCAATGGCCAGGACGGGTTCAGACGCCAGACCCTTCCCCGCGGCGATAACGGCCACCTCCAGCGCGGCCTTCACCCCTGAGCCTAAGGCCTCCAGGGCCTCCCGCATCTCCCTGTGGTCTTGGATGGGAAGGTCCGCGTTCTCAACGGAGACCACCTTCAGCTTCTTCATCGCCTTCTTCACGGAGTCAGAGTACCCGAACTCGGTGACGCTCACCACCTGAGCGGATCCCTTCAGAGCCTCGCCAAGCTTGAGGGCCTGTTTGCCCTTCACGCTGGCAACGACGACGGTGGGTATCCCGCCCTCCCGGACTCTGTCCGTGACCGCGTCGATGAGGGAAGCCGCCCTCTCTCCCGTGTCGTTGTGTAGGATAATTTTCTCGATGTTCATGACCTCATCTCCAACGAGATAGGCGCTCAGTTTCTTTAAACCTTTTACACGAAAGATCCAATTGAGACCTGTTCGCGGCATTGGGGTGGGAATTAATATATCTCCTATCTCCGAATGGTAGAGGATAACGGGATTCCACAGTGAGTTCAGGAAATACTGCACGACCCCGATGCTTCAGAGTCACAGCCCTACTATTGATAGCCCTCCTTATCACCATCTGTCAGACTTACCCTGGCACATCACGTGCTTCCTCGGTCATCCAGGGAGCAGTGAGAGACGAATCCGGGACCCCCATCGAAGGAGCCGAGGTCTTCATCTATCTGGGGAATAATTTCCAAGGGACGACCGACTCGGATCGTGATGGAGCTTTCGAGTTCGAGGCTGAACCGGAAACCACTTACACGCTGTACATAAAAGCCGACAAGGAAAGAACACCCGGCTATGACTATATTCCCTCCCGCTCAATTGTATCCCACGGCCAGTCAGCCAACATCATTCTCAGACAGGGAGGCTCACTCGCATTTGGGGGGGACATACAGTTCATAGATTCGGAAAACCTCCCTACCTCCTTCGTGTACGCGATTTTGGAACCCGCGACCGGGAAGGTTATCGAGGTGGATGGGCTCCCCCTGATCTTCGGTTCGGACCCGAATAGCCTGACCCAGATGATGACGCTGAGCGAGGACATCATAGTCGTCCCTGCGGATACACCGTTCCAAATCCAGGTGAATGCCACGGTCCTCATCGATAAGACCGTGGAGACCAGATCCCTCATCGTATCAGAATCCCCTGGACTCGAAACCAATCAGGGAGGGGAGATCCGCCTTGACATCAGAAAGTATTCCCTGCCTCAGAACATAGAGGTTCTCGAGGAACTCATAGAGACGCTCGTGGGAACCCTGAGAGATATGGGCTCCATGGGCTTCTATTTAGCGGTGGAGCAGGGAATGACAGAATCTGCAGACAGGTTTCTCGCAGAGGCGACTCCTCTACTCCTAGATGGAATGTACGTGGAGAGTTTCGACGCCCTCAAATTAGGGTACATCCAGGCCTCCCAGGCTCAATACCATCTATCCTCGATGGTCAGGGATGCCTCGCTCTCGGTATTCACCTTGATAGTCTTCCTCACCGTCTCGTCCACGATAGTCGCGTTCATCCTCACGAACAGGATCGCGGTGAAGGCTCTGGGCAGCGTCTTTCTGGCGGTTTTAGCCCTCATAATACTATTCCTGACGTTCCCCGGGAGCACCATGGTCTCCCTTGAATCGTATATACAAGTGGGATTGGCCTCGATTGTCATTTCACTGACGTTGGCCGTCATTGCTCCTCGCTTTATGAGAGCGAGGGGGAGCGATGGGTATCTCCCGGTGAGGAACATCGTGGTCCCCATCTTCTCAATCGCGAAGAGGAACATCAGAAGGAGGAAGCTCAGGTTCGCATTCACCCTCCTATCCCTGACGGTCCTCGTTATGAGCTTCGTCTCCCTCACATCCTTCTCCAACGGATACGGCCTCGTCGTCAGCAGGGTCTCCGGACACGCCTCCCACGTAGACAGCGTCCTCATCAGATCCCAGGGCTACACCCAGATTGAGCCTATCTCAATACCCTCACGAGAGATCGAATCGGGATGGCTGGACAGGCAGCCCGAGAGCGTCGCGGTGTCACCCAAGGTCGAGAACACGCCTACGCTGAGGGCGCCTTACAGTCTGGGAGGCGCCCGCGTCTTCGGCGTACTGGGCATTGACCCAGACCAGGAGAAGTTTATCACCCCGATAGGGGATGCCCTACAAGAGGGAGCCCTCCCATCGACATCGGGGATCGTAATAAGTGAGGCTCTCAAGTCAGAGCTCGATGTAGGCCTGGGTTACACCCTCTATCTGAATGACCAGCCATTGATCGTGGAGGGCGTCATGGACGACAGGGCTATCCGGGCGCTGAAGGAGATCGACGGTTCATCATACCTCCCCTCGAAGCTCGTGAACACCGACCCGCTTGGAGAGAGACCCCAGATAGTGGTCGAGCTCTGTGAGCCTTCCGAGTTCGTGATCGTGCATTATTCGACCGCCCTCAGCCTGGCTCTAACAGGGATCACACGGATCGCCGTATCCGTGGGGCCTGGCTACGATGCCGGGGTCTTCGCTGAGAGACTGGCGCTGGAAAGGGGCTACCTGGCCTGGTCATCATCCCCGGAGGGCATCCACCTGGCTTCGCTGGGATCCTTCTTCGAAGGGAAGGGTATGCCCCTGTTGGTGCCCTGGGCCATCGTCGTGCTGAACGTGGTGCTCACGATGCTGAACTCGATGTTCGAGAGGAGAGAGGAGATCCACATCCTCTCCTCAGTGGGCCTCAACCCGGCCCAGATCGCGGCGATCTTCATGTCGGAGGCCGCAATCGTAGGCTTCGCCGCAGGGGGCTTGGGATACCTAGGCGGCCTGGGCGTGTATAAGGGGCTGGCCTTCTTCGGCTTGGCTCTCGAGGTCAGGCAGAAGGTGTCCGCCTTCTGGAGCCTGGCGTCCATCGGGATAGCGATGACTGCGGTCTTCATGGGCGCCTATGTTGCTCTCCGTAGCTCCATTGTGATTACCCCGTCGTTGATGAGGAGGTGGAGGATGGAGAAGAGCGACGTCAAGTATTTCGAGCCCTTCGAGATGAGAGTTCCCGTGAGGTTCCTCCAGGCGGAGATGGGGGGATACGCAGATTACATGCTACAAGCCCTGAGACGCCTTGAGACCCACCCCACCCGGAGCACCTCATCGATCAAGACTCAAGACCTCGACGACGGTGGGATGAGGATCGACTTCGTGTACAAGTCCCCTGGCTCCCTAGCGGAGAATTTCTTCACTAAAAACACGTTATTAATCGAGATGGGCGCCGAGGAGGACGAGATGAGCGTGAGGCTCAGATGCAGCGCGGATAGGGAGTGGGCACATGTCGCGGGTTCCCTGATCAGGATGATCTCGATGAGGTGGAGCACGACAAAAAGAGCGCCCACAGATCGATGAGAGCTAGCCTCTCTCTATCTTCTCGATCTTCCCATCCCTCATCCAGACGATCCTGTCGCTGGCCTTGATCATCTTGAGGTCGTGAGTCGCCGCGATCAGGGTCATCCCCCGAGACTTGTTCAGCCCGTGGAGGAGGTCGATGATCTCCATCCCCGTGTTGAGGTCGAGGTTCCCCGTCGGCTCGTCGGCCAAGATGATCGCGGGGTCGTTCGCCATGGCCCTCGCGATGGCCACCCTCTGCTGTTGCCCCGCCGAGAGCTCGCCGGGCTTGTGGTGGAGCCTATCCCCCAGGCCCACGGAGGTGAGAATCTTCTCCGCCCTCTTCAATCCCTCGTCCCTCGGGACACCTGCGAACACCGTTGGGAGGGCCACGTTCTCGGTCGCTGTGAGGACCGGTATGAGGTTGAACGTCTGGAAGATGTAGCCTATCTTGCGGCATCTGAGCCACGCCAGCTCGTAGGCGTCGAGCTTCGAGATGTCTACCCCGTCGATGTATACGACGCCTTGTGTTGGCCTGTCGAGGCCCCCGATCAGGTTGAAGAGGGTCGTCTTCCCGGATCCTGATGGCCCCACGATGGACACGTATTCTCCCCTCCCGATCTCCAGGTCCACGCCGTCTAGGGCGCTGATCTTTAATCCCCCCATCTCGTATTCCCGGGCGATTTCCTCTATCTGAATAATTGTGTCAAAGCTCATAGTTCAAAGCCTCCACCGGATGCAGCTTCGCCGCCCTATACGCTGGATACAAAGTTGCCACTCCGCATAGGATCATCGAGAGCGCGACCGACCCCAGCAACAGGCTGATGGATTCTGCTATTGGGACCATGAGGATTGCGGTGAATCCGATTGTGAAGCCCGTCGACAGGACGGCCCCGATAAGACCGACAAAATATCCTGCTAATCCTCCGGCGAACCCCTGGATAATCGATTCCACCAAGAAGAGGAGGAGGATATGCCGGTCCATGGCCCCCAGGCACTTCATGGTCCCGATCTCCCTGTACCTCTCGAAAACGGTGATGAGCATCGCGTTGGTTATCCCCACGACCGACACGATGAGCGCCACGAACATCAGCCAGTACTGGTATGTCTCCACTCCCAGCCTCTCGCCGCCCGCGAGAGCGTAAGCCCTGTATAGGGAGTCCGACATGAGGAGAGTCGAGAGGAAGGCGATGCCGAGGGCGATGGATGCGATGTTGATCGAGGCTCTGTTGAAGCGGCGGATTATGTATTCATAGCCCAATCTGGTGGCGTCTCCCAGCCCGAACTGGACCCTCGAGTCTTGCTCTGCGTTGGTCACGACATCGGAAATATCGAGCCATATGGGATAAAGAACTTTCTAGCGTTGAAACGAAAAACAGTCTTCCCGGTTGGACTCGGAAAGGATTTCTAGTTTAGAAATCGCAACTTTAACAGGGGGGTCTAGTGGGGTTCGTTTCCTTCCCAGGATCTATCCCAGTCTTCCTCTTCAAAGCCCTCGCCCAGATCCTCTGACTCCCATCCCTGGCAGTCGTAGCACAGCGTGTTCTTCACGTCGCCACACTCTTTGCAGAATTGAGCCTCGCATTTGGAGCATGTGTGAACCTCGAGGGCTTCCATTCCACAGATCTCGCAGATAGGCATGGCGTATGCTCACCTAGTTTTATGGGTGGAAT
>JADHWM010000065.1 GCA_016783485.1 Candidatus Bathyarchaeota archaeon | reverse complement strand
CGATATCTTCGATATCTTGGGAGAAGGCGACAGGGATAACGCCAAGTACCTGAAGAAAGCCTACAAGGTTTGGGCAAGAAATTCACACCACGAGGAAAAGGGAGGCCCCGAGGGCTACGATCCCACCCCGAGCGACCCAGAGCCGGAAACCGGCGAGGACACGAAGGGCGGGGGCTCCAACGCTAAACCCAACAAAGGCGACAACGGAAAGAAATCCCCGGGGTCTGCTGGGAGCAGCCAAGGGGGTGACTCTCCACCGAGCAATAGCTCGGGCGACAAGGGGAATGGTAACAGCAAAAGCGACGGTGGCTTGATGATAGGGCACTCTCTTAAAACGCAGGAGACGGAGTGACGCAGCCGCCGGATTAAATCTTTTCCCCCTTTCTTGAAAGACATTTATAGCGAGGTCTCCTAGTGGAGAGAATCACGGGGCCCCTGCATGTTAGCTATCCTCGGCGTCCTCGCCGCGTTCGCGGTGATCGTCACCCTCCGCCTCAGGAACGTAGATTTCTCCCTCTCCATACTGACGGGGGCCCTCATCATCGCCCTGACCTCCTCTGACCCCGTCGGGGTCCTCGTCGAGGCGGGCCAGAAGACTCTCACCGACTTTGACACCGTCAACCTCACCGTGGCCGTGGTGCTGATCTCGGTGCTGGGGTACAGCCTCAAGGAGACGGGCACGATGACGGAACTCATCGAGGGGCTCAGGGGGATACTCCCCGCTCAGGTGTTCCTAGCAGCCATCCCCGCGATGTTCGGCCTCCTCACGATCCCGGGGGGAGCCCTGATGTCGGCGCCCTTCAACGAGCCCGAGGCGGACAGGCTGGGGCTCAGCCCCGAGCAGAAGACCTACATCAACGTCTGGTTCCGCCACCTCTGGTACTGGGCCTCCCCCCTCTCCCCTGTCCTTATCTTAGCGGCTAGCCTGGCGGGCTTCACCCTCACCGAGTACCTTAGGGCCCAGCTCCCCCTCCTCGCGGTGACCCTGGCTATAGGGTTCGTCGTCGGGGGGACGTTCATCCGGGATGGGGGTGTGGGGCGGGGGAGCACCGGTGGATTGGGGAGCGTGGTCCGGGGCCTCACCCCCCTCGTCACGGCTATTATCCTGACCTTGGTGGGTGTCCCCGTTTGGCTCGCCCTGGTGCCCGCCATCGCTCTTGTCTTCCTCCTGAAAGGGGTTCAGCCGAGGGAAGCCGTTGAGATCACCAAAGCAGGTGTAAGGTGGGACCTCGCCGCCGCGGCGGTCTCCATGTTCTTCTTCCGGTTCGTGGTGGCCACGTCGAGCTCGGTGGTCGCCCTCTTCGATGCGGCGACGAGCTTGGGGGTCCCCCTGTTCGCGATATTGGTGGTGATCCCCCTGCTCGCGGGGTCGATCTCAGGGACTCCGACAATGGGGCTGGGCATGATTCTCCCCCTCCTGCTGCCCCTCCTCGGGGATTACGGGGTCTACGTCGTGGGCATCATCTACGTGGGGCTCATCGCGGGTTACATCGCATCCCCGATGCACCTCTGCCTGGTCCTCACCAACAGCTACTACAAGTCGGAGCTGCGCAAGGTCTACCGGTACCTGGTGCCCTCGGCTGTCGCCCTCTACGTATCGGCGATGGCCTACTACATCTTCATGAACGGGGGCATCCCCTGTTAGTGCGGGATCCGCCCTCAAGCTGATTTTTTATAACGCAAGTGGATTCGAGGGCCAATCACCGGTGACAATCATGTTAAACTGAAATCCGGGCTACAACGGATCGCCTCGGTACGACTTTTACCGGAGGCTAAATGAAAATGAAGTTAGACGTCGATAAACTACGGGAGTTCAGGCACGCCATCGAGGTGCTCCTAGAGAACCCCGAGGACTTCAAAGCCGTAGCCCAGGCGGTTGAGGAGCGGGACGCCGAGACCTACCAGGCGGTTCTCGCCAGACTGAAGCTGATCCCCATCTGCCGCTGGGTATGCCGCTGGTTCTGCACCAAGGTATCCGTTTTCATCTGCAGGCGCTTCTGCCCCGAGGACGTCGCAGTCAAGGACACCGTAGAGGAGATGATGGAGTTCGCCCATGTCACCCTCAGGATCACCGAGGACCCCAAGGTGTTCAGGGAGTTCCTCGGGGCCTACGACCGCCAGGACATCGACCGGTGGCGGAGCCTCGTGGAGGAGTACGAGCTCCGGCCCTTCTGCAGGCAGCTCTGCCGCTGGTTCTCCTTCTACCGGTGCAGGCTCATCTGCCAGGAGATGTGCCCCAGGATGCCGGAGATCACCAAGGTGGGGCGGATCCCCGTCGAACAGATCGACACCCTGGGATACGCCGACGGCCCCAGCTACGACGGCACATCGACCCCACCGGATGACTACTCCATGGGCAGGGGCCACCACCCCTTCGGCGGCAAGGTCCTCATCAACGGGCTCTTCAACGTCTCGAGCCCCGAAAAGTACAGGGTGGAGTACTCCACGGACCTCAGCTCCTGGAACCATATCTCGGCGAACATCAAGAACAAGGAGCCGTGCCTCAACCTCGGCACCATGAGCCCAGACGCAAACGGGTGGTACACGGTGTCCGAGATGTGCGATCCCCAGTTCCTGACCATATTGAACACCGCCGGGATGGAGGGAACCCACTATCTTAGGCTCACCGTCCGCTCCGGGGGCTCCGATTTTTTTAGCGAGGCCGTCACGGTGATGGTGGACAACACCGCCCCCAAGATCGACCTTCAGAACCTGATGATATTGCAGCCCGACGGAGACCTCGAGGAGATATTCTGCGGGGGCATCAAGGAGGGCCAGGGGAAGCTCAGGATCACCTACGAGGTCCACGACGAAAACTTTGCCTATTTCGACATCGTCGCGATGGGCGCCAACAGCCTCACGATACCCATCTACAGCAAATCCTACGGCGGCAACCCCTCGGTGAAGGGGGAGACGGGGTACATCGACTGGGAGCCCTGGAAGGAGGCCAAGCTCATCCCCTGCTGCTACCTCATCCGCCTCGCCGCCTGGGACAGGACCATCGTGAACAACATGTCCTTCGGCCACGGGAGCCACCGGGTCACCAGGTTCCAGGCCGTGGAGATCCAGTAACTCCCCCTTTTTTTTCGCGCTCGTCGGATGCAAATCGATTTATTCTGTACCGTGAAACCGTGATCGGTCCAGTTGGGCGTCAACCTCACACCCATCATCGTGAAGCAGGTCACCAGCCTAAAGGCCCTGAGCGGGAAGACCATGGCGGTGGACGCCTTCAACGTCCTCCACCAGTTCCTCGCCCTCATCAGGACCCGGGACGGCGCCCCCCTCAGCAACCCCCAGGGCCGGGTCACCTCCCACCTCGTGGGCCTCGTCTTCAGGACCACCCGCCTCATCGCCGACCACAGGATGGGGCTCGTCTTCGTCTTCGACGGGAGGCCGCCCCGGCTGAAAATGGGCGAGGTGGAGAAACGGAGGGCTCTAAGACGGCGGGCCGAGGAAGAGTACGCCGAGGCGATAGAGGCGGGGGACCTCGCGATGGCCCACTCCAAGGCGGTGCAGACGGGGCGCCTCACCCGGCAGATGGTGGAGGACTCCAAGAGGCTCCTCGACCTCCTCGGTGTCCCCTGGGTCCAGGCCCCCTCCGAGGGGGAAGCACAGGCCGCCCACATGGCCCGGAGAGGAGACGTATGGGCCTCGAGCAGCCGGGACTACGACTCCCTCCTCCTGGGGACCCCGAGGCTCGTCAGGTACCTCACCATCCAGGGCCAGGAGTGGCTCCCAAGCAAGGGCAGGGCTAGGAAACTGGAGCCCGAACTCATTGACCTTGAGACGTTCCTCGGCCACCACGGGATCAACCGGGAGCAGCTCGTAGACCTAGGGATCCTCGTTGGCACCGACTTCAACGACGGGATCAAGGGCATAGGGCCCAAGACCGCCCTCAAGCTGGTGAGGGAGCACCGACGCCTAGAGGACATGCCCGAGAACGTGACCTCCCGGCTCACCCGCGAGTATCCCGAGATACGGCGTCTCTTCCTGGAGCCCGAGGTCACGGACGACTATGCCGTCGCCCCGGGGGAGCTCGACGGGAAGGGGCTGATCAGCTTCCTCTGCTACGAGAGAGGTTTCTCAAGGCAGCGGGTGGAGACGGTAGTCGAGAGGATCGAGCGCTCCAAGAAACAGAAGAGCCTCAGCGACTGGCTAGGAGGGGGGCCCTAGATGGCACCCACGCCTTTCTCCGAGTTGGCTGCGCTGTGCAGAGCCTTGGAGGCGACCCGGAAGCGGAAGGAGAAGACCCGGCTCCTCGCGGAGTTCCTGAAGGGCCTGGAGCCCGGGGAGGTGAGCCCCGCCGTGCTCCTGGTGGTTGGATCCGTTTTCCCCGAGTTCGACTCCAGGGCCCTGGAGGTGGGGTGGAGGACCGTGAAGGGGGCCCTCAAGGGGGGCAAGCAGACCACGCTTTTCTCCGAGCCCCTCACCGTCATGAGGGTTTACGAGACCTTGGAGCGGATCGCTGACGCTGAGGGCTCGGGGTCGAGGCGGGTCAAGACGGGGCTCCTCCAGGGGCTCCTCAACGAGGCCGACCCCGGGGAGGTGGAGGTGCTGGTCCGGATCATCTTCGGGGAGATGCGCATCGGGGTCAACGAGGGGGTGATGCTGGAGTGTGTCGCCGAGGCCGCCGGGGTCGAGTCCTCCCTGGTGAGGAGGGCCCTCATGATGACCGGGAACTTGGGGAGGGTCGCGGAGCTCGCCCTAGAGTCCGGGGCTGCGGGGCTCGGGGGGGTCGAGATGAGCCTCTTCACCCCGTTGAAGCCGATGCTCGCTTCCATGTCCTACGACGTCGCCGAGGTCATCGAGGCCCACGGCGCCGAGTCGGCCTTCGAGTTCAAGCTCGACGGGGCCCGGATCCAGATACACCGGCGGGGCGCCGAGGTACGGGTCTTCAGCAGGCGCCTCTCCGACGTCACCGAGAGCCTTCCTGACATCGTCGCCCTCGTCCAAGAGAGGGCTGGGTCAGAGGACGTTGTCTTGGAGGGGGAGGTTGTTGCCATCGGGGAGGGAGGGAAGCCCCTGCCCTTCCAGGACTTGATGAGGCGGTTCAGGAGGGTCCACGACGTCGAGGTGATGGTGGAGAAGATCCCCCTGAGTCTCCACCTCTTCGACATCCTGTACATGGATGGAGCCCTGCTCATCGACGAGCCTTACACCAAACGGAGGGAGCTGCTAGAGGGGATCTGCCCCCCCGAGCTTCTAGTCCAGCAGATTGTCACCGGTGATGTCGAGCGTGTCGAGGGGTTCCTCCGGGAGGCGGTCGAGGCGGGCCACGAGGGGCTCATGGCGAAGAGGCTGGACAGCGTCTACTCCCCGGGGAAGCGGGGGAATCGCTGGTTCAAGCTGAAGCCGGTGGAGACCCTGGATCTCGTGGTGGCGGCGGCGGACTGGGGCTACGGCCGGAGGACGGGGTGGTTGAGTAACTATCATCTCTCGGCGAGGGACGGCGGCGAGTTCAGGGTGATCGGGAAGACCTTCAAGGGGCTCACCGACGAGGAGTTCCTCTGGATGACCGAGAGACTCCAGGCCCTCAAGATCCGGGAAACCCCGGGGACCGTCCACGTCAGCCCGGAGCTCGTCGTCGAGGTCGCCTTCAACGAGATCCAGAGGAGCCCCCACTACCCGTCGGGGTTCGCCCTCCGGTTCGCCAGGGTCACCCGGATCAGGGAGGACAAGGGAGCCGGGGACGCGGATACCCTTGACAGGGTCCGGACGCTCTTTGAGGCTCAGTTCAGGTTCAAGGCGAGGATGGATCCCTGAAGCCCTCGTTAAGCTTAATTTAAGCCCATTTTACCGTTAATGGGTGCACCGAGTGCCATTCTGTCCGAGCTGCGGGAAAGAGGCCCCGGAGGAGGCCACTTTCTGCAGGAGGTGCGGAGAGAGGATCCCCGACCTGAAGGCCGAGGGGGTTGGGATGGAGTGGACTCCCCCACGGCGGGGCTTGGTCAACCACGTTGGGGCGGCGCTGAGCCTCCTCAGGGCTAAGCCCATCATCTTCGTGCCCGAGGTCGCGGGGGTGATCGTGTCCATGGCCTTGACCCGGTTGTGGGGCTTAGTGGGGCGGCCCACGGGGATGCTGGATCTCTGGGATGAGTACCTGGGCCGGGACTGGGGTGTAATAACTGTCGCCGATGGTTATCCCGATATCCCTCCCGGGTTCTTGGGGACGCTGTTCCAGTATATGATTGGAGGATTCCTCTTCCTCATCGTCCTGGATATTGTCTCGAAGCTGTTCACATTCGCCACCATCGACATTGCGAGGGACGCATACCTGGAGAACGACGTAGACCTGGGGAGGTCTGCTGGATATGTGCGGAGCAGGATAGGCTTGTTCATAGTCGCGGCCTTCGTCGGCCTACTGGTCCAGGCCACCTTTGTCCTCATCCCGCTCTCAATCCTCTCTTTCGTCGTGCTCGTCGTGGAGGACACCGGGATCAGAGAGTCCCTCTCGAAAGGCTTCAAACTGGGCATCGAGAACTTTGGGACTGTAACCGGGTTGATGGCCCTGTGGATCATCTCCTACATCCTGTTCGACATGGCCCCATACGTCTCCGAGGTCGCGAGGGCGATCCCTGGTGTGATCCTCTACGTCGCCCTCATCGATCTCCACTATCAATCCGAACGGTGACATTCGGGTTGACCCTAGCCTAGGCGATTCGCAGCGCAGTCGCGTTTTCGTCGCTTGGAACGTTCCCGGAAAAACCTAAAGAAACTGGCTGTGATAATTGGTAAATATCCCCGAGCCGGGGTGTTTCATAGATGATGGGTAAGCGGGGTTCGGTCTGGGGCATCAGGTTCAACGTCTTCGTCTCGGGAGCCGTAGTCATGGCCCTCGAGCTCGTGGGGAGCAGGATCCTTGCCCCCGTCTTCGGGGACAGCATCTTCGTCTGGGGGGCCCTCATCGGGGTCGTCATGGCCGCCCTGTCCCTGGGGTACTACGTGGGGGGGAGGATGGCGGACCGGCGTCCCAGCTACGGGGTCTTCAGCATGATCCTGATTTCTGCGGGGGTGCTGATCATGCTCATCCCCCTCTCCTCTCCATTCATCCTGGAGGTGGTCTACCTCTCAGGGGTGGGGGACAGGTATGGGCCCATCCTCGCCTCCCTCCTTCTCCTCGCGGCCCCCACCATCCTCCTGGGGATGATCTCCCCGTACTCGGTGAGGATGTCCGCTGAGAGCATCTTCAACCTGGGGGGCATCTCGGGGAGCCTCTACTCCATCTCCACGGCGGGGAGCATCTTCGGGACCTTCTTCACCGTCTTCGTCCTCATCCCCAGCTTCGGGGTGAGGCAGATCGTCTTCTCCCTGGGGGTGGTCCTCATCGCGGTGGCCGTCGTCGGCATGACCCTGGTGGAGAAGGGCATCATCTTCACGCTGATGCTGGTCCTTTTGATGCCATCCCTCTTCGCGGGCGGGGGGCCCTTCCTGGGTATCTCGGGGAACGCAGTGATCCGGAAGGACACCCCCTACAGCACCCTGACGGTTATTGACAGCGAGGCCAAGGGGACCAGAACCATGTACCTGAACAACATGCCCCACAGCTCCATGTACCTCAACGGCTCCAACAGGGCGGTCTTCCGGTACACAGACTACTTCAACGTGGCCTTCCTGTTCAACCCCGAGGCCGAGAGGGTCCTATTCATCGGGGGCGGCGGCTTCTCAGGGCCCAAACAGTTCCTGGAGCACTACCCCAACGCGACCGTCGACGTGGTCGAGATCGATCCAGACGTCGTGGCCGTGGCCCAGGATTATTTCGGCGTCACCGATGACCCCCGCATGAGGACCTTCACGATGGACGGGCGCTCGTTCCTGAGGGATGCGGGGACCTACGACGTCGTGGTCCTCGACGCCTACTCGAAGACCTACGTCCCCTTCCACCTGATGACGTTGGAGTTCTTCGAGTCCCTCGACGAGCACCTGGCCCCCGACGGCGTCGTGGTCTCCAACCTCATCTCCTCCCTGATCGGGGACACCTCGGACCTTCTCAAGGCCGAGGTCAACACCATCGCGGGCGTCCTCCCCCAGGTCTACCTCTTTCCCACCCGGAGCGGGCAGCTCTCCCTTCTCCAGAACATCATCCTCGTCGCCACCAAGAGCCCCACCAGATTCGACGAGGCGGACCTGATGGAGGCAGCCGAGGCCCACCCCGTGGAGGGGGTCCCCCTCCAGAGATACGCCGATACCCTGTTCAGCCTCGAGCTGGCATCCGACAGCGAGCTCGTATTGACCGATGACTACGCCCCCGCGGAGGACTTGCTCAACCCCATCACAGCGGCGCCCTTCGAGGAGGGCTCCGGTCTGGTGCCCCACAGCACATTGAACCCCCTTTGGATAGCAGGAGCCTGGCTGATATCCCTGGCATCCCTATATTTCGTCTCCACCCGACTGAGGTCCGTCATCGAGCTTTGAGGCGCGTCACTCAGTGCTCCTCTGGAAAAGCTGGATGATGCGCTCCTCGAGGTCGAGAAATGGAGCCAAGAGGGAGTAACCCCTGAACCCTCTCTGGATGATCCCCCGGATCGTCTGGATGTCCGGCTTGGTCACCGCCCCAGTCAGCGGGGCGAGGATCACGGAGAGGGCGAGGAAGATGAAAGAGGCCGCGAAGGCGTGGACGAGGGAGTTCACGAGGCTGACGTACTCCATGACCCCGTAGGTCAACCCAGCCGCCAGCACGGAGAAAGCTGCGACCCGCAGGGTGTGGAGCCGATCGAAGTCCAGCTCATATTTCCTGAGAGTCACGGAGAGGTTATACGCGTTTCCCAGAATCGATGAGACCACGATCCCCACCAGGAGACCCGTGATACCGAACTGCCAAGTGAGGGCTGTGCAGATGGTCGCCATGATCCCCACGCTCACGAGATTGAGCCTTAGGGTCGTCCCTGTGTCCCCCTGGCTGTTCAGGAAGGAGAGCACCGAGAGGGACCCGAGACCCACGGGCAGGAACTCGAGCACTGCGATAGCCAGGAAGAATGGGGCCTGGGCGTAATCCCTCCCGAAGAGGGTGACCACCGCCGGCTCGGACACCACCATAACGAGGAAGGTCACGGGGATCACCAGCATCGTCGCGTACCTCACCGAGGAGTTGAACATCTTGGCCATCTCCTCCCTCCTATCCTCGAATCTGAACTTAGAGAAGGCGGGGTAGATGGAGGATGCAATGGGCACCGTGAAGAGCCCCGCCAGGGACTTGAACTTGGTTGCGATGTTTAGGTTCCCGATGGCGAGGTCCGATGCGAACCAGACTTGGAGGAGCCCCTGGTACCGGAGCCCCAGGCCCATAACGAAGCTCCCGATGAAGAGGGGGAAGCCGAACCTCAGCATGTCCCGGAGGGAGCCCTCCCCCGAGAGGTCGGCGTTCAGGTCCACTCTCCCGATCACCCTGGCGAGGAGTATCAAACCGATTAAAAGAGCGACACCGTATCCCACCATGTATCCGATCAGGGCTCCCGGGATCCCGTAGCCCATGCTCACGAGGAGGGGTGACATCGCGGACCTGATCAGGGATGCAACCACTGTCAGCGCGGCGATGATATCCATCCGCTCCAGCCCGAAATAGATCGCGCTAATCGTGTTGAACAATGAGAAGAGAAACACGATGCCTGCGGTGAGCCTCACGAGGCCGCCGAGGCCAGGCCGCAAGAGGATCGTCTCGGCCAGGAAATCTGCTGAGACGTACATGATAGCGGTCAGGAGGACTGCGAGGCCTCCGTTGAACGCTAGGCCTTTCGTTACCATGCCCCTGATCTTGATCCATCTTCCTTCCTCCTGGTACCGCGCGAGGAACCTCGTCAGGGCTGCGCCGACTCCCCAGGTAGAGAACATCACGAAGAGGAACGGGAGGACGAACGCGACGTTGTAGACCCCGTACTCCTCGGGGGTGAGGAGCCGGGCCACCAGGACCACGCCGACCGCGTTGATGATCTCCGAGAGGAAGTTACCCATGAATAGGTAGAGGCTCCCCCTCGCAGATTTCTCGGCGGCCCTGTCGAGTTCGCTCAATCCGGAATGTGCTCCATATCGCCCCCTGGGAGGGCTTCAATCTGAAAGGGGGCCTCGAATAGAAAAAAATATGCACCTAACAATCTTACAGATTTGAAACTAGAAATGGTGAAAAAAAGGAAAAGATAGAGGATCAGTCTTTCTTGAGCTGGTCCAGGGGCGGAGCGAGGTCCGCGGGGATGGGGGGCTTGTAGGTTCTCCCTGCGAGGCGCTCCTCCCACTCGTCCCTGACGGCCTTGAGAAGGCTCGCGTCCGTCATGAGGTCTAGGCCTGTGCCCGCTATGACCTTGCTAGCGAAGATGAGGCTCTTGTGGCCGATGCTCATCCCACTCTGGGCGGTGAACTGCCAGCTGTGGCCCGGGGTGCCCAGGACGCAGCATGTGGTGCCGAACTCGTTGGTGGGGGTGACCCAGCTCACGTCGGAGACGTCGGTGCTCCCCGCGCCGACCTTGCCCGCTCTGTAGTCGTCGAGGACCCGCTCGTCGAAGAACTCGTCCAGCATCTTCTCCCATCCGGGGCGCTCCGACTTGCGGAGCCCCTCCTTCTTGGAGACCTCTGGGATGGACTCGTTGAGCTTCTCCGCGAACTCCATCTCCTCTTCAGTGTGCACCGGGGCCCCGATATCCCTCATGTTCCCCACGATGAGGTCCGCGAGCCCCTTGTTGGGGAGCATGTTGTAGCACCCCGTGAGGAACTCCACCTCGTGGGTGGTGCGGGCCATCTTGTCGGCGCCGTCGGCGATCTGGAGGACCCAGTCGTAGATGTAGTCCACCTGCTCCCGCTCCGGGGCCCGGACGTAGAACCATGTCCGGGCGTAGGCGGGGACGACGTTGGGCTGGCCCCCGCCCACCTCGGTGACGTAGTGGATCCGGGCCTTCTCGATGATGTGCTCCCGCATGAAGTTGACGCCGTTGCTCATGAGCTCCACCGCGTCGAGGGCGCTGATCCCGTTCTCGGGGTCCCCCGCGGAGTGGGCTGTCTTCCCGTGGAAGTGGAACTTGACGCTGTTCATCGCGTTGCTGCTACCAGTGCCCGCGGAGTTAGCGCTGCTGGGATGGTGGCTGAGACAGGCGTCGACCCCGTCGAAGTAGCCGTCCCGGACCAGCCAGACCTTCCCGACGAGGGTCTCCTCGGCGGGGCAGCCGTAGAACTTGATGGTCCCGGGGATGTTGTCGGCCTTCATCGCGGTCTTGAGGGCGATGGCCCCGGCGAGCCCCGAGGCGCCGTGGATGTTGTGGCCGCAGCCGTGGCCGGGCCCCCCCTCGACGACGGGGTCCTTGTAGGGCACCGCCTTCTGGGAGACTCCTGCCAGGGCGT